>VGNW01000166.1 GCA_016865955.1 Chloroflexota bacterium
TGCATCTCACCTTTGCCATATCTTAGCCTCCAGTATTCCTTTCCTTAACAATAACAGCTTCAACTATTGTCCGCTATACCCTCTCCCATTTTTTAAGGGATTTTTTCTCAAGTTGCTAAACGGTCTCAATGTTATGCTTATTGAAAAAGAATCAGTTATGATATTCAAATACTGGTGCTGCCATTTCTGTGGCTGTATGTTCGTGGAGAGAGGAGCAGAGCGGGCAGCCGGGCGTAAAACTCGTGCGGCGAGCGATGCCTCACAGTAGGAGGTTCGAATGATGCCTGATGACATTAAAACAGTCGCTGTAATCGGCGGTGGAACCATAGGGGCAGGCTGGGTAACTCTGTTTGCCATGAAAGGTTACAAAGTAAATCTCTACTCACGCAAGGCAGAGACGAGAGAGAGGTCAATGCAACTCTTTAAGTCGAATATCGGTTTTATGGCAGATAAAAAAATCATAGGGAAGAAAGCAGCCGAAGGTTCACTGACCGGAGTCCGTTTGTTTGAAGAGATGAAGCCAGCGGTAGCAAAAGCTGACTTTGTGGTTGAATCGGTGGCGGATGACTTAGCCTTGAAGAAAGCTGTTTTTAAAGAGCTGGACATGTTCTCGCGTGAAGGAGTAATTCTTGCCAGCAGCTCTTCAGGACTCTTGATGACGGAGATTCAAACGGTGACGAAACGACCGGGGAGATGTATCATTGCCCATCCCTGGAATCCGCCCCATCTTATACCTCTTGTCGAAATCGTCCCCGGCAAGAATACGGCTTCTGAGACTACTGATTTCACGTATAACTTCATGTTGAGTCTGGGTAAAGTACCGGTATTGGTTAAAAAGGAAGTTAACGGCTATATCGGCAATCGGCTTGCCGCCGCTTTATGGCGTGAGGCAATCGACCTGGTGCAGAAGGGCGTTGCCAGTGTGGAAGATGTCGATAAGGCGCTCTATGCGGGGCCGGGCATAAGATGGGCATTTATGGGTCAACATTTCATCTATCATCTTGGTGGCGGCAAAGAAGGCATTGGTCATTTCATCGACCACCTGGGAAGGACCACGTTTAAGTCGATATGGGAGGACATGGCAGGCTGGAGTTACATATCTGACTCCATGAAAGCAACGCTGATTGAAGGTGTTAAAGAGGAGACACATGGCAGACAGCTAGACGAACTAATAAAATGGAGGAACGATAAGCTTATAGAGCTTTTGAAGGTTATATATGACTGATAAGGAGGTGGGGCATGGCTGGCCCTTTAGAAGGAATTAAAGTAGTTGACCTCTCTACCTGGGCGGTAGGACCGGCAGCTTGTGAAGTTCTGGGAGACTGGGGAGCGGATGTCATAAAAATAGAACATCCTCAGGGAGGTGACCCGACCCGGGGCTGGCGAGGCATAGCCTGGATGCCGCCCGGTTCGCCTTCTAATGTCGGGTGGCTCGCAGACAACCGAAGCAAAAAAAGTATGACGCTAGACCTGTCAAAGGATGACGGCAAGAAGGCTGCTTACAAGCTGATTGCAAGGGTAGATATTTTTGTTTCCAATCTGCCGGCGGATTCCTTGCAAAAATTGCGTATGGATTATGAGACATTAAAACTTATCAACAATAAACTGATATATGCTCACGTCACCGGGTATGGAAGCAAGGGGCCGAGTGCACCGAGACCCGGTTATGACTATACTGCCTTTTGGGCTAGCTCCGGAGTAATGTCTCTTATGGGTGAAGCCGGCACACCCCCGGGTTTTTGTCGTCCTGCCTTTGGAGACCATGTGACTACGGGATACCTGGTTGCCGGCATACTCGCTGCTTTGCATGCTCGGGTGAAGTCGGGTATCGGTCAGAAGGTAGATATCACCCTGATGGGGACCGGGTTATGGACGATTGACTGGCAAACTCAGGCGACTCTTCTTACGGGTAAAGATGCTGAGAGGGCGAATCGAAAAAGGATGCCTAATCCTATGGCTAATAGCTATCAGGCGAAAGACGGACGCTGGTTTATGTTTTTCATGCTCTTCCCGGAGCGTTTCTGGCCTCCTTTCTGCCGGGCTTTGAATATAGAACATCTGGAACACGACCCTCGATTTGATACCACAGAGAAACGGACCCAGAACTGCGATGAACTCATTTCCATCATTGACAAAGTTATGGCGGGCAAGACTTCGGCGGAATGGGCGCCCATTTTAGAAAGATATGACCTGGTATGGGCTCACGTACATACTATATCGGGTGCTATTAACGACCCCCAGGCTAAGGCAAACGAATTTGTGATTGAAGTAGACCATCCGGAAATAGGTAAGTTAAAGATGGTGAATTCGCCCATCAGATTCAGCGAAACACCGCATGAGGTGAAGATACCGCCTCCTCTGCTGGGACAGCATACTGAGGAAGTTCTCCTGGAACTCGGTTACGATTGGGATGATATTGGAAAACTGAAGGAAAAGGGAGTAATAATGTAGGTTGGAATGTCCGGCCCTTGACCGAAGGCATTACCCGTTCACCGTGAAGATAGCGCACTTGTCCAGTAAATGGTGGTGCTCCAGAAGGACTTAATTCTTTAGGGCTACAGCTTTTAAGATAAAATCCACATTCCGGCAAGATTATGGACAGCGTAGCGCGTAAATAATTAACAAAACCAAGCTAGTTGATGGAGATGGCAGAACGAAAACAGTTGGGAGACTTGCCAGCAAGGTAAAGTCGTTTGTTATCAACCAAGGCGCAGACATGGTGGGGATTGCGCCTGTCGAGCGCTTCAAAAACGCTCTACAGGTGTTTGGCTCAGTGCTTACATGTCTGATGCAACGTGCGTTATTTCTGTAGGGATACACCTCTCAAAAGCTAAAGGGAGCCATAGTTAAGTGAAGGCTTTCAGTAGGCTCGTCGGAACCCGTGTGCGTCTATCCTATCGTGTTCATCATAACTATAATCCTTTATAATTACTAGTGGATAAATAAAAGGGATGAGTGGCAAGGGGGCTTACATGAAGATGCGGCATTTTCCACTGAAGGGATATACATTACCGTTAACACCCAAAGGACATTCCTCAATAGTTGAACCGCCGCCCTGGCATTATGGCGGCGAGGTAATGCAACTGGTCTTTCGCACTCAGGAAAAACGCGCCAGGGCATTGATCCCCGCCCCTCTGGAGATGGGGCCGGAGCCGGGTAAGGGTATCGTATGGTTTGTAGAGTGGGTTTCGGTAAGCGGATCGAATCCCGACTTGGCATTTATCAATCCGGAACGCGCTGTGTATCGGGAATGTCTCGTTCTGATTCAGTGCAGTTACAAGGGGGAACCGGGGTACATAGTACCTCACATCTGGGTGGATAACGATTTCACCCTGATGCGGGGCTTTATGCAGGGATTCCCCAAAAAACTTGGCCGCATCTATCGTACTAAGCTCAATGACCTCACTCCCAGGATAGGAGGGAAACGCATCGGGGCAAAGATGAAGGGAATTTGCGAATCGCACGGGGAAAGAATTGTAGAAGGTTCCTTGGTTTTCACTCGTAAAGCTGCGCCATCGGAGCTGCCTTCCATAAGATTTTATCTAATGCGGCACTTTCCCGATATTGAAGACCCTGCCAAGCCAGCGGTACATGAACTGGCTATCAGCAAAGTCTCAGATGTGAAAGTGTCCGAAATCTGGACTGGCGATGCCGACTTGAAATTCTTCGAATCGACTGTGGAAGAGACAGCCGCACTTGCTCCGGTGGAAATGCTGGGTGGATTCTTTCACAACATGGGGCTGACCATCACCGGGGGCAAGGTAATTCACAAATATCGGTAATTCCCACATTGAATCGTACGTCTTGTAATGTCGTGGTCTTGGTGGTTCCATGTAAATACTGACCTATACTGATATATAAATATCCGCTTTATATTCGCCGAATACTTTTCGCAGAACGCCGCAGACCTCTCCCAGGGTAGCATAAGCGCGCACAGCATCCAGAATGAAGGGCATAAGGTTCTGGTTCCCCTGAGCAGCTTTGCCTAGAATATCCAGCTTCTCGGAGACAGCCACATTGTCCCTTTCTCTCCGCACTCGATTGAGCCTTCCCAGGTGTCTTCTCTCACCTTCGGGGTCCATCCGGACTAAGGGTATACTTGTTATATCATTCGATACAAAATCGTTTACTCCGACTACTATGCGCTCCTTGTTTTCCATCTCTTTCTGATAACGGTATGCTGAATTTGCTATCTCTTTGTGAAAGAACCCTCTCTCAATCGCAGCTATCACCCCGCCTAATGCATTTATTCTATCGAAATATGCGTAAACATCCTTCTCCATTTGATTGGTAAGAGTTTCAACGAAGTAGCTTCCCCCGAGAGGGTCGATGGTGCTGGTTACGCCGGTTTCACAGGCTATGATTTGCTGGGTCAGCAGAGCAATCGCAGCAGCCTCTTCGGTGGGGACGGCATATGCCTCATCCATGGAATTGGTATGCAGAGACTGCGTACCGCCGAGCACCGCAGCCAGCGCCTGAATTGCCACCCTGGCTATATTGAGAAGCGGTCTCTGAGCAGTAAGAGCGCATCCGGCGGTCTGAGTGTGGAAACGCATCCAGAGAGAGCGTTCGCTCTGGGCGCCGAAACGCTGTTTCATCTCCCTCGCCCAGATGCGGCGGGCAGCACGGAATTTGGCAATCTCCTCAAAGAAGTCGTTGTGCACGTTGAAGAAGAAGCTCAGCCGGGGAGCGAAGTCATCCACCTTTAAACCTCTGTCCAAACCTGCTTGCACATAGGTTAACCCGTTTGCCAGCGTGAAAGCCAGCTCCTGAACCGCGGTTGAACCAGCCTCACGAATGTGATAGCCGCTGATGCTTATAGTATTCCACAGGGGCAGATGTTTGGTGCCGAACTCAAAGGTGTCAACTATGAGCCGGAGAGAAGGCTCAGGCGGAAAGAGATAGGAATTCTGAGCCTGGTATTCCTTGAGGATATCGTTCTGAATAGTGCCTCCCAGTTTACGCATAGGTATGCCGCGCTTTTCAGCGGCTGCGATATACATCGCCCAGATTACAGCAGCCGGCCCATTAATGGTCATTGAGGTGGTTATTTTGTCTACCGGGATTCCATCGAACAGAATGTCCATGTCAGCCAGTGACGAGACAACCACGCCGCACTTGCCGAATTCTCCCAGTGCCTGCGGCATATCAGTGTCATAGCCCATCAAAGTTGCATAATCGAAGGCAACGCTAAGCCCTGTCTCTCCGTGCTCCAGGAGGTACTTGTATCGTG
>VGNW01000167.1 GCA_016865955.1 Chloroflexota bacterium
GGCTTCTTTGCGTAGCGAGCCCCGGGTAACGGTAACCGCCGTTACCGGCCCCGGCATCATGACGCCGGTGAGCGATATGGCGATAACGGAGCCTAGAAACAGGGGCAGGCTATCGGTAGCGGTCATAGCTATTTTATATTTCCAAGAATATTCTTTATTATCATTATATTACAGAATGGGATGAACACGCACGGCAGTAAGTCGATAATGTAGCGTCGTGACTCCTGTCACGACGCTACAGGTAACCCACCCTGCTCCTCGGGGATGATAACATCCGCAGAGAGCGGTGGATTTAAGTGGTATAATTGTAATCAAGAGAGCATTAAATAAGAGGTTTTGCGTATTGGGGCTGGGGGATAACTCCAGCCTTAAGAATGTCTGAAACATGTGGTAAAAATTAGAGAAAATATCCGTTTTGCTTTAGGAGGTTATGCGAATGGATAAACTGGTTAGAACACTGCGCTGCAAAAACGCTGGTATTCCCGGCACTCTGGGGAAACTGACTACAGCCATAGGTAAGCTCGGTGTGGACATCGGAAACATAACCACCGTGCATATAGGCTCGCACTACACGGTGAGGGACTTCGATATCTATGTGGAAAATGAAGAGCAACTGGCGCAGGTTGTGAACGAGGTATCGAAGCTTAAAGAAGTCACAGTGCTGCAGGTCATGGACGCCGTGCTCGAGTTTCATAAGCATGGCAAAATCAAGATGGTTAACACCGTCCCTATAGATTCGATTGACACTTTGCGCAAGATTTATACGCCGGGCGTAGCTCAGGTGTGCAACCTGATTGCGGCAAAGCCGGTATGGAAGGATACCTACACCGCTATTCCCTACACGGTGGCAATCGTTACCGACGGCACCGCAATACTTGGCCTGGGCAATATCGGTCCGGTGGCGGGGATGCCTGTCATGGAGGGCAAAGCTGCGCTGTTGCAGCAACTGGTGGGCGTCAGCGGGGTGCCTGTCCTGCTCAATACAACCGATTCGAATGAGATTGTAGAAACGGTGAAACATATCGCCCCCACATTCGGAGGCATTCAACTGGAGGATATAGCATCACCGCGTTGCTTCGAGATAGAGGACAGGCTTATCAATGAGCTGAATATGCCAGTAATGCATGACGACCAGAAAGGCACCGCCGTGGTCACGCTGGCTGCTTTAATCAACGCCTGCAAGCTCACCAAAAAGAGGCTGGAGGAAGCTAAAGTAGGGCTTATCGGTCTGGGCGCTGCCGGGCTCACCATCGGCAAGTTTCTGCTTCAATATACGAACAATCCCACGCTGGGCACGGCAAAAACGGAGGCGAGCAAGAAACGTCATGCCGAAAGCGGCGGCATTCCTTCCGGTCTCGATGAGATTATGCAGAAGTGCGATATCATAGTGGCTACCTCGGGCGTGAGAGGTCTTATCGAGCCGGGCATGGTGCGAAAAGGGCAGATAATCTTCGCCCTCTCCAACCCGTATCCCGAGATAACCCCTGAGGCAGCCAGAGCCGCGGGCGCCGCTCTGGCTGCGGACGGCAGGTCGGTCAACAACCTGCTCGGCTACCCGGGCATCTGGCGCGGCGCGTTGGATGCGCAGGCTACCAGGATTAACTATGAGATGTACAGGGCTGCGGCGCTGGCTATCGCTGGCGCTACCGGAGAGGGTGAGTTCGTACCCAATCCGATTGAACCTAAGGTGCATCTGGCGGTGGCGCACGCTGTGGCAAGGGCCGCCGTCGATTCCGGGCTGGCGCGGCGTCAACTCGACGACGACTACTTCGAAAGCTGCAACGTCAAAGAGCCCCCCTGGGCATAAAGCTGTTAGACATCGCCTTCCTCTCGTTGTATAGTATTCCAGAGTTATGGCGTCGAAGCTGACGCTAACTTTTTGTCCTCACTTTCGTTATTATCTAGTGTGAAGGTTTTTTTGCGGTGAAGCGTTTGAAATGTCCGCCATGCCCCGGGCTGTCCAGGAGGACAGCCATCATATTGCTTATCGTTTTTATCATTGCAGCGGTATGCGTGTCCCTCGCGGTGGTGCTGAACTCCGACTGGTTCAAGATATGGCTGGGACAAAGAGCGGTCGAGGCAGATATAGAGGTCGTTAGCGTGCAGTTGAAGGATGTTAGCATGACCACGGCTATGGTGGAAGTCGAGGTGTGCGCAGAGAATACCAACCCGATAGGGGCTACGCTGGACAAAATCGAGTATGTTATCTATTTCGAGAAGGACGGTGAGTGGGTGCAGTTGGGCAGGGCGGAAAGGGATGAGGATATTTTCATCAAGGCAGGGGAATCGACCTGCTTCGAGCTTGAGAACAAGATAGACGTCCTCTCCGCGATTGTGGCTCTATACCAGGCATATAAACAGGGCGGCTCCGTCGATATGAAGGTGAGCGGCACAACCTGGGTGAAAATCTGGCCCGTCACAGTGGATATTCCATTCGAGCGCATCGAAAGCGTGGGGTTTTAACGGAAGTGTTGACTGTTAAAAATCTGACCCGCATATACAAGCTGGGGAAGGTGGAGGTGAATGCTCTGGTCGATGTCTCGGTAGGGCTCGACGAGGGCGATGTAACCTGCATCATGGGCAAAAGCGGCTCGGGCAAATCCACCCTGTTGCGACAGCTCGGGCTTATCGACCGCCCCACCTCGGGGCAGATTTTACTTGATGGCAAAGATGTAACCAAACTGTCGGACAGCGCCAGGTCGAAGCTGCGCCTGACTTATCTGGGCTACATATTTCAGGAGTTCGCGCTGCTTCCCGAGTTGACTGCCCACGAGAACGTCTATCTCCCCGGCATGATGCTGGCGGAGAAGTCGGTCGATTACCGGGGCAGGGCAAAGGAGCTTCTCGACATAGTGGGACTGAAGGAGCGCATAGACCACAAGCCGAAGGAGCTTTCCGGAGGCGAGCAGCAGCGTGTGGCTATCGCCAGGGCGCTAATCAATAATCCGCGCATCCTGTTCGCCGATGAACCCTGTGCCAACCTCGACACCATATCGTCGGAGAGGATAATGGAGACGCTGGTGAATCTCAACAAAGAGATGGGGGTAACCGTCGTTTTTGTCTCGCATGACCCCGACGATAAGAAATACGCCAACAAGTTCATCTACTTGAAGGACGGCAGGCAGGTAGCGGAATATATATAGAAAATGCAAATTTCAAAATGAAAATTGAAAAATGCCGGGCTCTAATATGTCATTGCGAATCCCGATTCATTGGGATGAAGCAATCTGGTGGGGAAGTGGGGAAGCCAAAAACTGATAGTTGACGCTGAGATTGCTTCGCCTCCTTCCTTCAGGAAGGATGGGCTCGCAAAGACATATTAAAAAGTCGATGGATGGCTCGCAGAGATAAGGGAAATAGCAAGATGAGAAACCTGAAAGCTGATAGCTGACCATGAGAAAATCGGTTAGGGTAGCGCGTTTTCTGACGGTTAAATCCATAGCCAGAGGCAATGTCAGGGTCCTTGCCCTCACCATTGTCATGCTCATACTGGTTTATCTCAACCTCATTTTCACACCTGCCATCCTCGAAGGACTGGTAGATAATGTCAACGACAAGGTGATAAATACCCTGGCGGGAGACATCACCGTTCAGAGCGATGCCTCGCAGCCTGCGATAGATGACGTAAGCGCTCTGGTCTCCGGGATTGAATCCCTTGATGGAGTTGTGGCGGCAAGCGCCAGAAACAACCTGGGCGCAGATATGACGTATCAAGGGGAACGCATCACCACCGTGGTCTATGCTATCGACCCCGAGCAGGACAAAGAGGTGTTTCGAATTTCGGAGGACCTGATAGAGGGAAGCTATCTCGATGCGGAAGACACCGGACAGATTCTTCTGGGCTTGCAGGTCGCCGGCGCCGACAGGGAAGACCTCGAGCTTTACTCCAGTTCGTTGCGCAGCGTGCATGCCGGCGATACCGTGACGGTCAGATATGTTAACGGGATGGAGAAGCAGTACACGGTCAAAGGCATCTTTTACTGTGAGCTGATTCAAACCGACATCAGGACGTTCATCACCGAGAAGGAGTTCAATTCCCTGAATCCTCTGATGGCGGACAAAGCCTCCGCCATTCACGTTAAAACTGAAAAAGATGTCGAACTCGAGCCGATAATAGCGCAGATTGCCGGCATCAGGGAGGGACTGAAGTTTCAGACCTGGGAGGATATTGCGGGGGTCCTGCGCAGCATGACCGTGAGTATGAATCAGATAATAGTGATACTTCAGATTGTGGCTTTAATCGTGGCGGCGATCACGGTTTTCATAGTCACCTATGTTGACCTTGCCAACAAGAGGAGGCAAATCGGCATCGAGCGCGCCATCGGGATAACGCCGAGTGCCATCGTGCTTTCGTATGTATTCCGTGCGGTGGTCTATGCCGTTATCGGCATACTGGCAGCGGCTTTGATTTTTGTCTATGTCGTAGTGCCTCTGGAGGCGCGGCATCCCTTCCATTTCCCCTTCGGGGATGTGTTCCTGCCGGTGAATATCTCTTACCTCATACGCTCGGCGCTGATTCTGTGCGGCGTGGCTGTAGTATCGGCGTTCGTCCCTTCCTTCAACACGATAAGGGTCAAGATAATAGACGCCATCTGGTCGAGCTGACCTGTGAGGCAGTGCGCAACCAGGTAAAGCCGGCTTCAGGCGACTTAGACAAGGGGCTTAAGCCCCTTGTCTGCAAGCGGGAAACCCTAATGTGGGAAATCATCCCTATGGGGGTTGTAAAAATTGCCTGTGCAGGGGTTGCAAAATCTTTTAAATTGTGATTATAATCCCCAAGGAAAATCCCAAACACGATAAATTCGGAATGGCGGGATTCGTTGTGAATCCCCCTTTATGGTTCTGTGTCTTCCTTGGAGCAGACCTTGATAATAGGCATTGCCTGTCCTCTCGGGTGAGCGGGGTTGTTGAAGTCCGCCGGCTTGCCCATGCTGTACGGTAATTTCGGCGTAGTTGCTTCTCGTCCCTGCGTCGGCTAAAGCCGTATTAGAGCGCTATTTTTATTAGTGACTTTACATAAATATTCCATGTGGGACAGTCTTAACTAAATCAGGGATGGGATGTGGCAAAAAAAGATAAAAAATCGTTGAGCAAGAAGGACGATATCCTGCTCACCGGGCAGTCCATCGAGCAGATTTTGGACAGGCTGAGTCCTTTTGTAAATCTTGCCTCTGAGGTTTTCGGTCTTCTCGATGAGAATCTGAACATCA
>VGNW01000168.1 GCA_016865955.1 Chloroflexota bacterium
CCTGACGTGGTAATTGTACTCGACGATACGCTGCTCAAACATAACGGCGTCCTCGACGGCCTGGCTAAAGGCGGGTGGCTGATTGTCAATTCTCGACAGGAACCCGAGCATCTCAATTGTCACGGCGAATTCAACGTTGCCACAGCCGATGCCACTGCAATCTGTCAAGACCTCGGTTTGATAGTAAGCGGCCTCACCATCGTGAACACGGCGATACTGGGAGCTTTTGTGCGGGCTACAGGACTACTGAACGTAGAAAGCATAAAAAAGGTGATACGGGAACGATTCCCCAAAGCAGATATAGATGTCAATTTGGCGGCAGTCGAGAAGACTTACGAAATGACAAAATCAAAAAAGCAAGGAACTAGCAAATAGTGGGCACGAGAAGCTGTGGACATATTTGTGGCGAGTCCTCCCCCGGTATCGGCGAAGCCGGTATAACGGGCGATTGGAGGGATTCACGCCCCGTTATTGACTTAGACAAGTGTACGCCGTCCAAGAAAAACAAACCCTCCTGTTTTCAATGCTGGCTGTACTGTCCCGAAGCCGTTATCAGCAAGACCATCCCTGTGGAAATAAATCTGGAATACTGTAAGGGCTGCGGGATATGCGCTCAGGTGTGCCCGACACACGCCATAACCATGGTGGCAGAGCAAGGGCGCGGGTCTGCTTAAGAGGAAGTTGGATAAGATAGAAACCATACAGATAATCGACGGCAATCAGGCTGCAGCTCTGGGCGCTAAGCTCAGCCGCGTGCAGGTGATAGCGGCATACCCTATCACGCCTCAGACGCCCGTCACCGAAGCATTATCTGAATTTGTAGAACGAGGCGAGCTCGACGCCCAATACGTTGCGGTGGAGAGCGAACACAGCGCGCTCGCCGTATGCACCTCTGCATCTATCGTCGGAGCCAAGGCATTCACCGCCACAAGCTCGCACGGCTTAGCCTATATGCATGAGATGCTGCACTGGGCTGCGGGGACGCGTCTCCCTCTGGTGCTGGCTTGCGTCAACCGTGCTATCGGCGCCCCCTGGAATGTGCAGAACGACCAGCAGGACTCAATATCTCAGCGCGATACGGGATGGATACAGATATACGCTCGCAACAATCAGGAGATACTGGACTCGGTGATTCAAGCCTACAGGATTGCCGAGAAAGTATATATACCCGTCATGGTCTGTTATGACGGCTACATTCTCTCCCATACCGAGATGCCGGTCAGCGTCCCGACTCAAAAAGAAGTGGATAAGTTTTTACCCAAATACAAACCTCATACATTACTTGACCCTCAAAATCCTAAAAACTACAACCTGGTAACACTTGCCAACCCCAGGCTCAATGCAGAGAACGTGCTCTGCCACGGCTATATGGAGATAAGGTTCCTGCTTCAGGAGGCACTGCAGAACTCCCGAGAAACGATAATCGAAGCAGGCCGTGAGTTCGGCAAGCTATTCGGGCGAAGCTATGGACTGCTCTGGAAAGACAGAATGGACGATGCCGATATAGTAATCGTAGCTATGGGCAGCCTGGCTCTGGAGGCAATCGTTGCCTCGGATATGCTCAGGGAGGAAGGATACAGGACAGGAGTAGTCGGGCTGAGAGTATTCCGTCCCTTCCCCAAAGGAGACGTGGTTGCGGCGCTACGGGGCGCTAGGAATATTATTGTTTTCGATAAAAATATCAGCTACGGCTTAGAGGGAGCCACCTGCTCCGAAATCAAGTCAGCCCTCTATGGCAGCGGCGTAAATGCGGCGATACGAAATTTCATCGTTGGCTTGGGGGGGCGCAATGTTGCCGCCAGGGAATTAGCGGATGCGGTGAAGAAATCGCTATCGCCTTCCGCTGACAAAACTTTAAATAGAGAATACCCCGAATGGATATGCTATATCTAGTCAGGATAATACCTTGACAGTCAACGCAGTCAACCTGCCCGATAAAGAATACCTGCTCCCGGGGAACAGGCTCTGCCCGGGCTGCTCTGTATCGCTGGCCTACCGCCACATTCTGAAAGCGCTCGACGGACAGGTCGTCGTCACGGTGCCTGCGAGTTGCCTCACCGTACTGCACGGCATGTATCCCGTTACCGCAGTGACAGTGCCCTGCGTCAATACCCCGTTTGCCACAACGGGGGCATCGGCTTCGGGACTGGTTGCCGGTTTGAAGGCGCTGGGCAGGAAAGACCTGACCGTTCTGGCTATAGCCGGCGACGGGGGCACATTTGATATAGGTATTCAGGCGTTGAGCGGTGCTGCGGAGAGGCGTACCGATTTCATCTATATCTGCTACGACAACGAAGGCTATATGAACACCGGTAATCAGCGCTCCGGCTCGACTCCGCTGGGAGCTATTTCCGGTACTACACCGATACTGGGCAAGCAGCAGAACCAAAAAAACGTCACTGCAATAATGGAATCACATAACATCCCATACATAGCTACCGCTAATGCTTCTTACCCTCTGGACCTCTACGAGAAAGTCAAAAAGGCAAAATCGATTCGAGGCACGCGGTTCATGCACATATTCACCCCGTGTCCCCCGGGATGGCGCTTCCCCTTCAGCGATACCATCAGAATCGGCCAGCTTGCCGTGGAGACCGGCTGGGTCGTTCTCTATGAAATCGAAGGCGGCAATTTCCGACTCACCTCCGCCAGCGAATCTATTGCCCGAAAAGGCTCCTTGAGACCGCTGCGTGAGTTTATATCGCAGCAGGGCAGATTCAAAAATATCACCGAAGACCAGATTAACGAGCTTCAGGAAATGGTGAATGCGCGCTGGCAGCTTTGCCTGAAGCGAGCAGCAGGGCTATAGGATGCCCTCAACTTAGAGGCCCAGCGGCAATTAGAAAAGCGCTCCCGGTGTCCGTCCCTACCTCAGATAATCCCTTCCCTCTGCAGCCGGTCTATGGTTTTCCGGTCATAACCCATGAGTTCGGAATAGATCTCGAAGTTGTGCTGGCCGAGGAAGGGCGCCTGCCGGGTGGCATCGCTCTGCGTTTTGCTCATCTTGAAAACCGTGCCGGGCATCCTGAGTTTGCCGCTTATACTCTGCTCAACCTCCACCTGCATCTGTCGGCTGGCAAGCTGCGGGTCTTTAGCCACCTGACTGAATGTAGGAATAGGGGAACATGCCAGGTCTGCAGCGCCCAGAATTTCAAGTATTTCGGCAACCGTTCTCTGTTGCGTCCACGCCCCCACTACAGCGTCAATCTCCTCGGTATGTTTGACGCGGGTTGCCTGGCTGACGTACTCTGGGACATCCTTGAGGTCTTCCCTACCGATAATTCCGAGAAGGCGGTGCCACTGACCGATTGTGACGATTCCGATAACAACGTGTGCATCCTTAGCCTCATATATGTTGAACGGGGTAACTTCGAGCTGTCGGTTGCCAATTCTCGGCGGTTCCCTGCCTGTAGCAATGTAATAGGGCAGGAATTGTATGGCAGTAAGGTACCAGACGCAGTCCTGCATGGAGACGTCAACGAACTGACCTTCACCGGTCGTGTGCCTGTGCTGCAGGGCAGCGAGTATGGCTATATCGGCGAATATCCCTCCCAGGAAATCCGCAATAGCGGTGCCTACCTTGGTCGGGGGCGCATCGGGGAAGCCGTTGATGCTTATCATCCCCCCCATAGCCTGAATTATGGTATCGAAAGCCACCCGGTGGCGGTATGGGCCGGTGTGCCCGAATCCCGATATAGAAGCGTAAATGAGCCCGGGATTATGTTTCTTCAATTCCTGGTAACCTAAGCCGAACTGTTCCATAACCCCGGGGGTAAAGTTCTCGACCAGCACATCGCTCTTCGCAACCAGCTCCCTGCATATCCTGCGCCCCTCCTCAGTGTGGAAGTTCAAGGTAATGCCCCGCTTACCGCGATTCAGAGATATGAAACGGTAACTCTCCTGCCCCTCGGTCAGCGGAGCAGTCGTCCTGATTGCATCTCCTCCTCCGGGTAATTCTATTTTGATAACGTCGGCGCCGAGCTCCGCCAGCATCATAGTCCCCAGGGGGCCGCCGTACATCCGGGTCAAATCCAGAACCCTAATGCCCTCAAGGGCTTTCGCCATTCTCGCCTCCTCCGAAATAGACAGGTCGCATCAGCTTTCCAGCACCGCCACGCCCATGGCGCCGGGGCCTGCGTGCGTCCCCAGAGCAGAACCGACCCTCGTTATATATAGAGGCACCTGAGGGAAAAGCCCCTTTATGCGGTCAGCAAACCCTTTCGCCTCTTCGTGGTCGGTGGTGTAAGCCACCGCCGTCTCTTTCACTTTGGAGAAGCCTTTGGCGAACTCATAGAGACGTTCCATCGCTTTCGCCTTGGTGCGCGATATACCCACCAGCGACAGGTCGCCCTCCTTCAGAGTGAGTATCGGCTTGACTTTGACCACCGCCCCGATAATCCCATGGGCTTTGCTGAGCCGTCCGCCCCTGATTACATATTTCAGGGTGTCAACCAGAATCAGGAGATGCACTTTCGGCACGGTCTGACGCGCCAGCTCGGCTACCTGCTCCAGCTTTTTCCCAGCTTTCGCCTCCCGCGCAGCGTTCATGACAACAAGCCCCAAGCCTAGCGAGACCGAGAGGGAGTCTACTACTTCGATGCGGCATTTCCTGGTGACAAGCTCCCTGCCCAGGAGCGCCGAATTATAGGTGCCGCTTTCCTTCGAGGTCAGGTGTATCGAGACGATTTCATCAGTCTCCTGAGCAAGCTTATTGTAGATTTCGGCGAAGTCCTTCGGCGTGGGTACAGAGGTGGTGGGATGAATAGAATCATGAGTTAGCTTATAGTAGAACGCGTCATCGTCAATATCTACTCTATCGCGATAAGATTTATCTCCAAACACCGTATACACCGGCACCACATTGATACCAAGCTCCTTTAGCAACGGGGCCGGGATATCGCACGTACTGTCTGTCACGATTTTTACCATAGTGCACCTCTTTTTAACTGTTTGTATAATTGTATCATCGTCTGGCATGTATGAAAGCGCTGCGTTTGTCAAGGAAAGAGATATGTTATTCGATATACCCTCCCCTTTAGACCGGTATGACCAGGTAGAATGGGCTCAAGACCGTTTCGTCGGATGCATGTATTCGCCATCAAAGTGGCATGAGCATGTTCCCCCGGAGGTGTCGCACTCAAAGAACGAATTCTTTATTGAATTCATGCGA
>VGNW01000169.1 GCA_016865955.1 Chloroflexota bacterium
GCGGGGACATCGGACAGGTGCACAACACCCGTACTGCGGTGCGCGTCTTCTGCCTCGCCGGAGGATGCACCCTGATGTGGGGCGTAGCCTCCAACGAGGGCTGGATGTTCGCCTGTCAGGCAACTTACGGCTATCCGGTGGGCAACGACCACCGAGATTTGCCCAACTCCAAACTCGCCATACTCTGGGGCATGAACCCCGCCGTCATCATCGATGGCTGCGGCACCGCCTACCACCTCGCCCTTGCCCGGGAAAAGGGCACAAAGTTCATCGTGGTCGACCCCAGATACACCGACACCGCCGCGCTGGTCGCCGACCGCTGGATACCGATAAGGCCGGGTGCCGATACCGCTGCCATGGTCGCTATGGCATACGTGATGATTAAAGAAAACCTCTATGATAGGGCGTTTATCGATAAATACACCGTGGGTTTCGATAAATTCAAGGAGTACGTCCTCGGCAAGGAGGACGGCATAGCCAAGACGCCTCAGTGGGCTGAGGCTATCACCGGCGTGCCCGCTCAAACCATAACTGAGCTAGCCAGAGAGTACGCCGCAACCAAGCCAGCGGCACTGCTGCCCAGCAAAGCCCCGGGGCGCACCGCTTTCGGAGAGCAGTACCATCGCGCCGCCTTCACGCTGGCGGCGATGACAGGCAACATCGGCAAAGCCGGGGGCAGCGCCGGCTCCGAAATCACGCAGCGGGGCGAGATTCCCTTCCCTATGGGACCGGCTATGAAAACGGGAGGTAACCCGGTAGATGCCGGCTCGCCCATGCGTAAAGATGCCCTTCCCACGCCTATCTCAAAGGGGCCCGGGCTGGTGGCGAGGCTGCATAACTCCGAGGTCTGGGATGCCATTCTCAGGGGCAAAGCCGGCGGCTATTATAGCGACTACAAGATGGTGTACATCGCCAACGCCAACTACTTGAATCAATACCCCAACGTGAACAAAGCGGTTAAGGCTCTTAAATCACTGGAGTTCATCGCCGTGCAGGAGCAGTTCATGACCCCCACGGCGAAGTTCGCCGATATCATCCTGCCAACCTGCACCTTCCTCGAACGCAACGACGCCGTGTGGGGCGCGGGACCGCATGTCGCCTACCAGCCGAAGGTCATCGAGCCGCTCGGCGAATCACGTTCTCACCTGGCTATATGTGAGGAGCTTGCTGCGAGATTAGGCATCAGCGGCTACAACGACAAGACCGACGAGCAGTGGCTGGAGCAGATAATGACACCCTGCGTTGGAGACCTCGAGAAGTTCAAAAAGACCGGGGTTCAGAAATACTATCAGCCGCCCACCATCCCCTTCAAGAAGGAGATCTCGGACATCGACAATAACCCCTTCCCCACGCCTTCGGGGAAGATAGAGATATTCAGTCAGCAGATTGCCGACATGAACAACCCGCTAATGCCGCCCGTACCGAAGTACATCGAGCCTTTTGAGAGCCGCAACGACCCGCTTGCCGTAAAGTATCCCATCCAGTTAATCAGCACGCACCCCAAGAGACGCTCGCACAGCCAGTTCGACAACATCCCCTGGCTGCGGGAGGTTGACCCTCAGGTGATATGGCTGAATACTAAAGACGCCAGAGCCAGAGGGATAAAGGACGGAGACCCCGTGAGAGTGTTCAACGATAGAGGCAAGGTAATCATACGCGCCAAGGTGACCGAGAGAATCATGCCCGGCGTTGCCGACCTGCCGGAGGGCGCGTGGTACCAGCCCGACAAGACCGGCATCGACCACGGAGGCTGCGCCAACGTTCTGACAATGGACAGGCGCTCGCCGGGAGGCGCGTTTACCAACAATTCATGCCTGGTACAGGTCGAGAAAGCATAGGTCGGTTAGCAACTGAGGAGTCCAGAGGGCGAAGCCCCTTGGCAGGGGCTTGGGGGTGTCCCCCAAACCCAAAATCCCCCAAGACTGGGGGATTCAGGGGGTTGAAAAAAGTTTCTAAGTGCACTTAAAGGCATAGGAGAAAGACAATGCAGATAGGATTTTATTTCGACCAGACGCGGTGCACCGGCTGTTACACCTGTGTAATAGCCTGCAAAGACTGGCACGATGTGCCGGCTGGCCCGGCGAGTTGGCGCAGGGTGCTGACTATAGAAGAAGGCAAATACCCCGATGTGTTCGTCGCCTGGCTTGCCGCCTCCTGCTATCACTGCGCCAAACCTGCCTGCGTAGCGGCCTGTCCCGCGGGGGCTATCGCGAAAAAGAAAGCGAACGGCATCGTCGTCGTCGACCCCGAAAAGTGTCTTGGCAAGGATAAGTGCGACCTCTGCCTGCAATCGTGTCCGTACGGCGCTCCGCAGTTCGGAGAGGAGAAGAACGCCAAAATGCAGATGTGCAACTTGTGCTTCGATAGATTGAAGGAAGGCAAGAAACCCATCTGCGTGGCAGGATGCCCCATGAGAGCGCTGGACGCCGGACTTGTAGATGAGCTTCGGGCGCAGTACGGGGATAAGACCGATGCTGTAGCCTTCGCTTACTCCGCCGACCTGAAGCCGTCGGTCGTCTTTAAAGCCAAGCCCAGAAAAAGTGTAGCGGTGGGAAGAAAATGAGGGAACAATACGGGTACGCCGGGGTAATCCTCAGGGTGGACTTATCTGCGGGAAAAATAAGCCGCGTGCCCACCTCTGAGTATTCCGACAGGTTTCTCGGCGGCAGAGGCATCGCAGCCAAGATTTACTGGGACGAGGTACCCGCCAGCGTCAGCGCTTTCGACCCCGAGAACCGCTTGATATTCGTCACGGGTCCGCTGGCAGGCTTCGGCGGGCTGTCCGGCTCGCGATGGCAGGTCTGCGGCAAGGCGCCCGCCATGACCCCCGAGGAGTTCTCCTACTGCAATCTCGGCGGCAGATGGGGCTGGCAGCTCAAGTGCGCCGGATACGATGCGCTTGTCGTATGGGGAAAATCCGACAAGCCGGTGTATCTATTTATCGAAGATGATACCGTCGAGATAAGAGATGCCTCTGCCCTCCGGGGTAAAGGAGCGATCGAGACTCGCGAGACCCTGAAGAACGGGCTGGGCAGCAGCTTCGCGGTGGCAGCCTGCGGCCCTGCCGGAGAGCACCTCGTATCCTACGCCATCGTTCTCGCCGACAACGATGCCAGCGGCTCGAGTGGCTTCGGGGCGGTAATGGGTTCCAAGAACCTCAAGGCTATTGCGGTGAGGGGCAAAGGGAAACCGAACGCAGCCAGCCCGGAAAAACTCACCGAGGTAAAGAAGTATGCCCGACAGTTGCTGTGGAAAGGGCCGGACTATCAAAAAGAGATCGGCAAACCGGAGGCACATATCGAGGTGGTATCCGGCCAGAAGACGAAGCTGGACCTCTGCCCGGGCTGCGCCGGGTTCGACGGAAGGATAATCGTGGAATCGAGGGACGGAACAAAGAGGGGCAAATCGCTGTGCGGTTCCTCGCTGTTTTACCTCGATAAAGCCACCAAATTCTATAGCGAACCGACAGAGGTTACTTTTTATGTCAACAGGCTCTGCGATGAGTACGGGGTTGACGCCCTTGCCATCGAATCCATGATGAAATGGCTCCAGCGGTGCCGGCATACAGGCATTCTGACCGATGAAAACACCGGCATCCCTTTATCCAGGATAGGAAGCTGGGAATACATGGAGGCGCTGGTCAGGAAGATGTCGTTCCGCGAAGGCTTCGGCGATGTTCTGGCTCAGGGCATACAGCGGGCAGCCGCCACGCTGGGCGCGAAAGCCGAGGATCTGGTCTCCGACTATGTATCGAAGGCAGGGCATCTGCTCAGCTACTGCCCCCGCACTTTCCCGGCGCACGGCTTGCTCTATGCTATGGAGCCGAGGCAGGCGGTGAACCAGTTGCACGAGATGGGGCTTGTGCTGTTCCAGTGGGTGAACTGGGCTAATAATCCCGAGAACTCCTATCTCTCCAGCGAAGTATTCCGCAAGATAGCTGCAAGGTTCTGGGGCAGCGAGCATGCAGCGGATTTCTCGACCTATGACGGAAAGGCTCTGGCAGCGGCTGCAATTCAAGACCGCGAGTATGCCAAGGAATGCCTTATACTCTGCGACTTCACCTGGCCGGTAACGCACACCATGGAGGGAGACCATATAGGCGACCCCTCTATAGACAGCAAGATGCTCGCTGCGGTCACCGGGCGCGATATAGACGAACGGGGGCTCTACCGCATCGGAGAAAGGGTGTTCAACATTCAGCGCGCCATACATATCCGGGAGGGGCACAAAGGCAGGACGAGCGATATGATTCCCGATGCTCTCTTCACCACCCCGCTCAAAGGCAACGAGATGAATCCCAAAGCCCAGGCGCCGGGCAAAGACGGCGAGATTACCTCGAGGGTCGGCATGGTAGTCGACAGAGCGGAGTTCGAGAGAATGAAAAGCGAGTATTATCAGCTCAGAGGCTGGGACGTAGCCTCCGGGCTGCAAACTAAAAAGAGGCTGCGAGAATTGAATCTGCCCGAGGTCGCCGACGGGTTGGGGCGTAAAGGGCTGGCTCTGTAGCTACACCGGATTAAGGAGGTGTTAATGACAAAGCAACCTCTATCGGACGTGCGGGTGCTCGACCTGACCTGGCACATAGCAGGGCCTGCCTGCACCAAGTTCTTCGCGGACTACGGCGCGGACGTAATCAAGATTGAAAGACCCGACGGAGGAGACCCGGCGAGGAGCCTGGGCCCTTTCTATCAGGACGACCCTCATCCCGAGAAGAGCGGCTTGTTCCTTTTCCTCAATACAAACAAGCGCAGCATCACCCTGAACCTGAAAACCCAGACGGGGAAGAAGATATTTAAAGAGCTTGTGCAGGATGCGGATGTACTTGTGGAGAACTTCAGTCCTCGCGTCATGCACGGCCTCGGCCTGGATTATAAAACGCTAGAGAAGATAAACCCCAAACTCGTGATGACCTCAATCTCCAGCTTCGGCCAGACGGGACCGTACCGGGATTTCAAAGCATCGGAAATCATTATTTATGCTATGGGCGGTGCTATGTGCAGCACAGGCGTGGGCGACTGCGAGCCTGTCAAAAAGGGCATGAACGTCATGCAGCACCAGGGAGGCGCTATGGCGGCTGTGGCGACTATGATGGCGTTTTATGCCGCCAGAGCGCAGGGGTTCGGACAGCATGTGGATG
>VGNW01000170.1 GCA_016865955.1 Chloroflexota bacterium
TGCATCTCACCTTTGCCATATCTTAGCCTCCAGTATTCCTTTCCTTAACAATAACAGCTTCAACTATTGTCCGCTATACCCTCTCCCATTTTTTAAGGGATTTTTTCTCAAGTTGCTAAACGGTCTCTCCCTGTTGATATTGATTGAGACAGCCCTGACATGCTATACTAAAACACTGTAATTCTGCTGTAACGCTCCGCAGTAGCTCAGCGGTAGAGCGGGCGGCTGTTAACCGCTTGGTCGTAGGTTCGAGTCCTACCTGCGGAGCCACTTTTTCTACTCAGACTCGCAATCATAGAGTAAGCCCCAAACTGCCAAAGACCTGCATCACAGAGATTCTACAACGTGTCACATTGAATTCACTATACATCTTATAAGATAGACAAGGTCCGTTCATGCCTTTATGCTATAATAGTCGCTACAAAAGTACACAACAAATCAGTCCGGTTTTAAGAAAGTCCAGAGATACAAGGTAAACCTCCAGTGTGGAAGAGGTATGATATTGATAAAAGACAAGAAGCTTTTAGACCAATGGTATAAGAGACAATTGCGTGAAGAGGGACTACATTTCTCTAGCAATATCCGTATTCTCGAAGCCATGTATGAGGAAGCTCGTATGTTGGGAGTCTTTCCTATACAAGACCGTCTGGAAGGGTTAGAGAGAAAAATTCATCTGGCAAAGGTTGTGAATGTTTCAAAAGCTGCTGGAAAAGATAGCGTTAGCTCTTGAGGAGCGAAGCATCGCCTACATGCTCATAGGTGGGCAAGCCCTGCTTCTATATGGGGAGCCCCGACTCACTAAAGATATTGACATTACTCTTGGCATAGGTCCCGAGCGCCTAAATCTCATTCTGGGCACGGTTAAAGATTTACGATTTGATGTGTTAGTTGAAAAACCGGAGAAATTTGTCCCGAAGACCCTCGTTCTCCCCTGCCTGGAGCCCCGGAGCGGTATTCGAGTGGATTTCATTTTCTCGTATTCCCCTTACGAACAAAAAGCGATAAAGCGAGCAAGCCATGTGAAGATAGGCAGAGCAAATGTGCGTTTTGCCTCGGTGGAAGACCTCATTATCCACAAGGTCATCGCTGGTCGCCCGAGGGACCTGGAAGATGTGAGAGGTGTATTGATTAAAAATCCAGCAGTGGATGTGACCTATATTCGACGTTGGCTCAAGCAATTCGAAAAAACTACCTCAGAACAGCTTGTCAAGCGCTTCAATGAAATCCAGAAGGAAAGTCGCTGAACGGCCCGCTTTGAAAGCATAAAACATGATGAAGGCCTAGCTTCATTTCCGCTATAAACCAGAAACTGAAAGTCGTTCGGATTTTCACCTGACGAGCGGAGCCAAATTCTATTTTTTGATTCTGCCCAAATACTCCAACTCGCATCAACTCCCCCCTTGCTTATTTTTGCCCAACTAGCTTTGGAATGTTTCCTCCATAGGTTTTGTATAGGGCTTGCCTTCTTGCATAAACAAAGGGCTGTCCACATCGGAATTTCGGCAGAGATTGTGTTACAATACAGTGGCTAGCTTTCCCTAGAGGCTCATTTTCATAGCGTATCCAACACCCTTTTGAGGTGGTTATGCCAGGAAAGCTCTTCGGATTATCCGCTAAAGTCCTGGTCTGCGATAGGATGAATCGCTGCCTGCTGCTCAGGCGGTCGGCAAAACGCAAGGGAACCTGGACAAAATGGGAGTTCCCTGGCGGCAAAGTGCACTCCCGGAACAATTTCGAGCGAGCCATACTTCGTGAGGTCGCTGACGCAACGGGATTAACGATTTCCCTTAAGTTTGTACTCAGCGCCTCTGAGGAGAAGTCGCCCAAAGGCAGAGTAGTGCGCCTAATTCTGGAGGGAAGTCTCGACTCGGGCAAAGTGCGGCTGGGCGATGACTACAAGGAATACATGTGGGTGAAACGCAGCGAGCTTTCCCAAATTGAGCTGAGTGATGACTGCACCGTCTCAAAGATGACAGTTCGCCTTCCCGCCGATGCAATCATTATGAAAGCGTTCGAAGAGTCGGACAGACCCAAGCTGGCGCCTGCCCTGCGCGATACTATTGCCCGGGCTGCGCATGAGGAATACCGCCGCATGCAGGCGAGCAACGCGCAAGGGGAAGAGACCTCTATGGCGGAATGGGACAAGCTGCCCGATTATCTAAAAGAGTCCAACCGCCAGCAAGCGGACCACATATTCAATAAGTTGCAGAGCATTGGCTGCACTGTTCACAAAGTTACCGACCGCGATGTCGAGCGAATAAGGTTCACCAGAGACGAGATTGAAGCAATGGCTGAGATAGAACACGCTCGCTGGAACGCTGAGCGTCTGCTCAACGGATGGAAATTCGGTGAAAAGAAAGATATACTCAAGAAGACCACGCCTTATCTTGTAGGCTGGTCGGAACTTCCGAACCAAGTGAAGGAGAAAGACAGACGGATTGTGCGGAGCATACCCGCTCTGCTTGCCAGCATCGGGCTCGAGATTCGGCGATAATCTAAACAATAGTCAGCGCTTGAAATCAAGTGCACTCTAATTTCTCCAGACAATGAAGGAGGAAGGCGATGAGTGATGTTTTCATCGCCCATGTGGACGAAGATGCCGATATTGCGCTGGAGCTCGCTCTCTGCCTGGAAGATGCGGGTTTCACGTCGTGGTGTTACGAGGTCGACAGCCTTCCGGGACCGTCCTACCTCGTACAAACAGGACGGGCAGTCGACCAGGCTAAAGCTGTTATCCTGGTTATTTCCCCAAACTCGCTCGGTTCCCGCCAGGTTACCAAAGAGGTGGTCAGAGCACATGAAAGCGCCAAAGAGTTCATCCCGGTGCGGCGAGGTATTACGCATGTCGAGTTCCAGAACCGGCAGCCGGAGTGGCGGGAAGCCATAGGTGCTGCTGCTTCGATAGGTATCCCGGAAGATGGCGTTGCCAGCATCGTTCCTCGCATAATTAACGGGCTGAAAACCCTGGGGATTCACCCGGCGCCCAAACCTGATGCAGAACGGATCAGGCAACTACGCAAGGCATTCGCCGATGTGCAAAAGGGCGGCACAGTGCCGAAAGCTCCGCCGCCGGCACCGGTTAAAGAACCCGAACCGGAAGCCGTTACGCCAAAGCCACCGCGCACTAAAACTGCCCGAAAGATTGGAATACAGAAGCGCTGGAAAAAGATAATCGCCATCGCGGCCGCCGTCATCGTCCTCGGCATCGTGATAGCGATTATAGTCGGCTCGGTTAAATCATGTCCATCAGCACATCAGACGCCGCCAACGCCTAGTCCTACCAAGGCATCAGCGGGCTCGTCAACACCCACTCCTACCCTCGCACCCACAGGTGTGGTGGTTTTTCACGATACAAACCTGGCAGCAGCAATCAACACCACCCTGAATAAACCAATCGATCATCAACTCACAGTAGCCGAGGCGGCTGTCCTGAAACAGCTTAACGCTTGGGACAAAGGGATTACGGACCTCACGGGCATTGAATACTGCGTAAACCTGGAGAGCCTGCTCTTACCGGGGAACAAGGTACAGGATATAAGCCCCTTGCTTTCACTTCCCAAGCTGAGCGGGCTTGAGTTGAAAGCGAACGAGATTACCGACATTTCCGCTTTCTCTTCCCTGACCAATCTGACTTACCTGTCGCTGGAGTACAACAAGGTAATCGACATAACCCCGCTCTCCTCTCTCACCAAGCTGAGTACACTCATCCTATCGAGCAACGGCATCAGTGATATTTCTGCTCTGTCTTCCCTAACCAACCTGCAGAAGCTCTATCTGAACGACAACCAGATAACTGATGTAACTCCACTCTCACCGCTGACCAGACTGAACGAACTCTTCCTGTCCCGCAACCAGATAGACGATATTTCGCCTCTGTCTAAACTCATTAACCTGGGGAAGCTCATGTTAGATAACAACAAGATAATCGAGATACATCCCCTCTCCTCCCTGACTAGTTTGGGCGGTCTTTGGCTGGCGCAAAACTATATAACTGAAGTCTCTGCTCTGTCCGCGCTCACCGGGCTAGCTTACCTCGACCTAACCACGAACGAGATAACGGACATACAGCCTCTAGTTGCTAACTCCGGACTCTCTCATGGAGATAAGGTGCTCCTCAAGGACAATCCCCTTTCCCAGACACAGGTGGATGTTTATATCGCTCAGCTTAAAGCAAGAGGGGTTAATGTTGACTGGTAGAACCCCGACACGAGCATGGAGGCAACATTTATGGGGGTGGGATTTAACCTTTTATCACCCAAAAACCAAGACCCACTCATACCAGTAACCATCCAACTCGGCGTTACGGGCAACCCCGAGCTTGCCGATGAGCAAATAATCCGTACAAACATGAGGCGAGTGCTCGCCAGGCTGGATAAGATGCTGCGCCGCACACCGCATACCTTTACCGTCATTTCACCGTTAGCTCAGAGCACCGACCGCTTCATGGTCAAAGAGGCTCTCGCCTGGCCGGTATCCGAGGGTATGGACAAACCGCGCCTTGAAGTTGTGCTTCCACAGCCCGAAGCAGACTATGTGCAGTGTTTCGCTACGGAACAAGCAAAGCAGGAGTTCCAAGAGCTTCTGTCAAAGGCGAAGTACCGACACAGCATCGAAAAAGCAGCTTCACAAAGGTCTGCCTGCGAAAAAGCCAACCGCTATGTTGTTGACACCTGCGATGTGCTGGTTGTGGTTTCCGATGGAAAGGCTTCGACAGAACAGGTAAATGCGTATCCGTTGGAGTATGCGCGAAAGATAGGACGGTCACTTATCTTAATCGACCTGAAACGTAATGCCATAACTGAAGAGAGAGGAGAAGACAACGCTCTTCAGGCTCTAAAAAATCTTAATTCCTATAACAGCGAGTCGCCGGGGAAACAGAGCGACTCAATGATGGAAGCTGAATTTAACGTTCTGGCTGCAGAAGCGAAAATTTCAGGTCTGCCGCCGGACTTTTTGAATCCGCTCCGCGAGGGTCTAATGGCGCAATACGTCCGCGCTGACCTTCACGCCCAGCGCTACCAGAACCACCATATGAGAGCCGGCAGCACAATTTATGCTCTGGCAGCAGCGGCGGTGGCCACAGCCGCAACGCAGGCAATTTTTTTTGAGGATATA
>VGNW01000171.1 GCA_016865955.1 Chloroflexota bacterium
GTGACTGCCCATGTTGCCACGATTAGCTCGTTGGGATATATTTTCACGGATTTGTGTTGCAGAAGATGGCGCAGAGCCTTTGCTCTGCGAATCGGCATGGGCTCGGAACGTTTATCGTGGTGCTTGAAGTAATCGGTGACGATAACCGCCCGCTCGGTGCACAGGTGCACAGGCGTGGAGAGAAGCTCTTTTTTTATGCGCTGGAAGCGTTCTGACGGTGCTTTCGGCTCGGAGGTTCTAACAGATTCTTGCAACATGCCGCCCACCCCCATATCAGCGATGTTATCACGAATCGCTGCGAACCTCAAATCTGTCTTTTTGTGAGGTCACTTGGCTTCCAGCCAAGAGATGGAGACAACGGAAGCAGCTTCGAGACGCTTAAACTCGGGGTCGCCTGTGACGATGGCGGCGTCCTTGAGTCTAGCTAGAGCCACAGCAAAGCAATCTGCGTAGGCTATAGACCATCGGGCTTTGACCTGAGCGGCAGCGAGCGTGTTGGCGCGGTCGGCATCGATGACTTGAATGGGAAGCTCATCGATACGTGCCAGAACCACATGAGCTTTGGGCAGACCCCTTTCCCTCTCAGTGATATAAAGAACTTCCCCGAGGTTGACGATGCTCATGAACAACTGGCAGCGACTGTCTGAGGCTTCCTGTAAAAGCCCTCGTACCTGCTCCTGTCCCTTTGAATCCTCCAGAAAAGCGAGCACGGCATAACTATCGAGAACGAAGCTTTTTTCTGCCAAGCTATTTGCCTCGCTCTGCGTCTTCTTTGCGTGACTCAAGCAGGGCTTGAGTAAGAGAAGTATCGCCTTTCAGTATGCCGGCAGCTTCCCGTATGGGTTTCCTGGAGATAGGCACAATAGTCACAACTCCACCGTAGTCAACGAAGTGGACTTTGTCCCCCTTCTTGAGCTGGTAGCGTTCTCTCAACTCCTGAGGTATGACCACCCATCCTTTAGCAGACAGAGTACCGGTTTTCATTTTTTCGCCTCCACCCCTATTGTAGTATATATTTTGGCGCTGTCAATATATACTTTTCAGCACACGCAATGCACGCAATGTCACCCATTTGTTGGGTTGTTTCTTGGCGCCGAAATCCACCCACGTTTTGCCTGCGTAGTCGTACTCCAGCAGCCAGCGCCCCTGGCTGTCTTGCTTATCTCGGATGATATCGAGGGCATGTGCCAGACGGGGGTCACTGCCGTAGCCTAATCCCACCAGCGCCTCTACATTCTGCAGCAGGTCGGTTACATAGAAGACGGGGAAGCCGAATTTCCACCAGTTTCCGCTCGGTTTGTTGCTGAACCCGCAGGGGTAATCGGCTTTAGCGGGGTCTGTGCTGAACAGGAAATCAACCCCGGCGCTGATTGCCCTGTTTATCAGCGCTGTCCTTTTGTTCTCCGGTAATTTACTGAAAGCCAGCATCACTTTGACCGCTCCCCAGGCGCAGGACAGTTTGTTATTGCCGCCGCAGGCGAAGTTAGGCCCACATTTTCCGGAATAGTAACGAACTGCAGCTTTTTTATCCTGCATCGGAGCTACGCCCTCTCCCGTAACGCTGCGAGCCATCCATTCGAATGCCTTATCAAGGCGTTTGTCTTCATATCCGAGGTCTAGCAATGCAGCGCAGAGACCCCCCTGCAAACAATCAATAGTCCCCGAGGGAAGCCCGTTCATGGAAAACTGTCCTTCTTTAGTCAGATCATGCTCTAACAAGTATGAGCATGCTGTGGCTATGCGCTTATCCATTTCGATGGAAGCGCCGAGTTGAGACAGCAGGATAAGCGACCATGCAGTTCCTCTGTATGTGGGCTTATATCCGGCTCCGGGTTGTTCCCAGTACCCCTCCGCCTTCATTTTCGCCAGAACCTGAGCAATCGGTCCTTCGGTATGTGCTAATCTTTTCGCTGCCACGAATTCCTTTTTATCGGCTGCAACGAAATCGCGCAGCGCAAGGTAACGCACACCAGCATCGTCTTTTTCCAGTAGCCACTCGATAGGCTCTTTCACAGATTTGTTACCCTTCATTGTCAGCATTCCTCACGTTCTCTCAATCTCGACTCCAAATCTGACAGGCTGGTCAGCGATGAGCCGTCCGCTCTCGACTTCTTCCGGTCGAGGTGAAACGCCCTGATTCCAGCCTTCGTTGGCGCTATGTAGTCGGCATCCCAGAGGTCGCCGATGTGCGCCATCTCACCGGGAGTGATGTGCATCAGCCGGCATATCTCAAGGTAAAACTCGGGGGTCTTGACCTGACTGAAGTCCGAGACTGTGGAGAACACCTTATCGAAGTGCCCCTCTATTTCCGACAGGAGATAGGGCAGGAATTCCCTCGTTGAGCTGGAGATTATGATGAGTTTATAGTCCCTGCCCAGCGCGGATAAAGCCTGCGGCACTTCTGGGTAGCAGATTACCCTGTGGCGGTAGTCATCCAGGACCTTTTGATGATAGTTTCCCAGCCCGAAGCGTTCGAACCAGTACTTGATATCGTACCACTCTATCCTCCACTCGCCTATCTGACGATATTCCCTGTCGGCGAGCTCCCGAGCTTCATCCAGGCTGACGTTATGCCTTCGGGCGTACAGGGCGGGTATGCCCTCGAACCACACAGCGTAGCTGAAGTCCGGGGTCACCAGCGTGCCGTCGACATCGAAGGAGATTACCTTGATGTGGCTCATATCAGTTTCCTATTATATCTTAAGGCCCAGCCTGAGAAAACGATAGCATCGACATATGGCGAAATCGCAAAGGAACATTGTGATTTTTGTCACCAACTATGGAAACTTCAAAAAATATATGCTAAAATAATCATTTGGTAGCGATACCGAGCTAATCGATAAGTGGAGGGATTATGGCGAATCGAAAGGTTGAAGAATACCCCGTTATCTGGTTGCAAGCAGCCACCTGCACAGGTTGTTCGGTATCAGTTCTCAATACAGTTAGCCCTACCATCAAAAACGTGCTTGTCGATGAAGTGATTCCCGGCAAGCACGTTAATCTTAGATTCCAGGCCACGGTGATGGCCGGGGCGGGAGAACTGGTAATAAAAGAACTGGAAGATACCTGGCATAAGAAAAAAGGCGGCTATGTCCTGGTAGTGGAAGGCGCAATACCAACGAAGGGCAATGGAGTTTACGGTTCCATAGGCGAGCATAAGGATGGCAAGCCGGTGCCGATAGACGTTAGGGTAGAAGCCCTGGGGCGCGATGCTCTGGCAGTTATTGCACTGGGCACCTGCGCTTCTTTCGGGGGTATCCCTGCTGCCAAACCGAACCCGTCGCAATGCGTCAGCATCATGCAGCTTTTCAAGTCCAAGAGGGTAACTACCCCCTTGATAAACATACCGGGCTGTCCACCTCACCCTGACTGGTTCGTGAGTACGGTGGCGAGCGTTCTGATTGGCGGCCTGCCCAAAGCCAGTGACCTCGACGAACTGCACCGTCCTAAGGCTTTCTACGGCCAGTTGATTCATGAGAACTGTTCACGGCGAGCTTACTATGATGAGCAGAAGTTCGCCAAGAAGTTAAGCGACCCCGGCTGTCTTTATGAGTTAGGCTGTAAGGGTCCGGTCACCCATGCAGATTGTGCCGTGAGGCTGTGGAACCACGGCGTTAACTGGTGCGTCGCCTGCGGAGGGATTTGCATCGGCTGTGCTTGTGAAGGATTCCCTGATTTGATTTCGCCTATTTATCAAAAGACGCCGGATGTGAAACTTCCGAACATTGGTCAAAAGGTGGTTCAATAACATGCATAAGATTGTGATTGACCCCGTAACGCGTATTGAAGGCCATCTAAAGGTAGAGGTTATTGTAGACGATGGCAAAGTCAAAGATGCCAAGAGTTCAGGGACTTTGTTCCGAGGCATCGAACTGATACTTAAGGGTAGAGACCCTCGCGATGCCAGCGTCATCACCCAGAGGATCTGCGGCGTGTGTCCCACCAGCCATTCCATAGCATCCAACCTGTGTCTGGACAGCGCCTTCGGCCTCAGCGGCTCCGTACCCGACAACGGTAGAATCATTCGCAACTTGATTCTTGGCGCAGCCCACATCTCTGACCATATCCTTCACTTTTATCATCTGGCTGCTCTTGATTACGTAGATGTGACCAAGGTAGCCAGATACGAGGGCAACAATCCTACGCTCAATTCGGTGAAGGATTTCATCCAGCGCGGCGAACTGGGACCATTCGTGCCCCGCTACGAAGGCGATTACCGACTGCCCGCTGCGGTTGACCAGGAACTGGTGGCTCATTATATCGAAGCCCTCAAGATGCGCCGACACGGGCAGGAGATGTGCGCCATATTCGGCGGCAAGATGCCTCACAATATGGCAGTGGTGCCCGGCGGGGTTACCGAGGTTCCGACAATAGACAAGATTGCTGCTTTCTTGTGGAGAGCCAATGAACTCAGGGAGTTTATTGACAACGTTTACATTCCCGACGTGATAGCTGCGGCAGGCGCATACAGCGACTACTTTGAGATTGGCGCTGGATGCAAGCATCTGCTGTCCTACGGTAATTACGACCTCGATGGCAAAGAAGCCGACCTCACAAAGAGGAAGAGGCTGTTCAAGCAAGGCACCGTCGGCCCTGATTTGAAGCTGGGGCATCTCGATGCAAACGCCATTACAGAGGAGGTCAAGCATTCCTGGTACGATGACTCCACAACCGGCAGAAAACCGGCACACGGAGAGACAGTACCCAAAGACGATAAGCCCGGAGCTTATTCCTGGATAAAAGCTCCCCGCTACAACGGCCAGGTATATGAGGTCGGCCCTCTGGCCAGGTTGGTTACAACCTATCTGTCAGGCGACTCAAAAGCTAAAGCGTTGGTAGATGGAGTCCTGTCTAAATTCAAAGCAGGCCCCCAGGTGTTGTTCTCAGTTCTGGGACGCCACGCAGCGAGGGCTATCTGCTGCAAAATCATAGCTGACGAGATACCGGGATGGTTGCTGCAACTGAAGCCGGGAGAGCCGGTATATCAGACGTATCAAATCCCAGAGGAATCAACAGGCATGGGCCTGGTTGATGGCGCGCGTGGAGCACTAGGACACTGGATTGAAATAAAGCATAAGAGAATAGCAAACTATCAGTGCGTAGTA
>VGNW01000172.1 GCA_016865955.1 Chloroflexota bacterium
CATATAGGCAAGGGCGGTCAGATAGTGCGTAGCGCCGGCGGCGCTGCTCAGATTATGGCTAGGGAGGCTGGCTACACTCTGGTGAGGCTGCCTTCCGGTGAGCTAAGACGCGTAGATGAGAGATGCCTTGCGACAGTAGGGCAGGTGGGCAATATCGACCATAGCAATATCAGCCTGGGCAAGGCAGGTGCCAGAAGGCACAGAGGCTGGCGTCCCGAAGTGCGCGGCTCGGCAATGACTCCACGCGACCATCCGCACGGCGGTGGAGAGGGCCGGAGCCCTATCGGATTGTCCGGACCGAAGACTCCCTGGGGCAAACCCGCGTTGGGCTATAAGACGCGGCGCAATAAGCGGAGCAACAGGCTCATCGTCAAGCGGAGGAAGTAGAATCTCAGGAGGGATATAACTTAATGTCGAGGTCGACTAAAAAGGGGCCGTTTATCGACCCCAAGTTGCTCAGAAGAGTAGAAGCGCTGGCTAAAAGCGAACAGAAGGCGGTAATCAAAACGTGGTCGCGGTCGTCTACCGTCGTACCGCAAATGGTCGGCCTCACTATCGGAGTTCACGACGGCAGGCGACATGTCCCTATATTTATAACTGAAAATATGGTGGGGCATAAATTAGGCGAATTTGCCCCCACCAGGACGTTCAGGGGGCATACCGGAAGAGCGGCCAAAGTAACCGGAGTAGCTAAAGCTGCTGCTCCAGCCGCTGCCTCGCAAAAGGCGGAGTAATTTTAAGTGGAAGTAATAGCGAGCGCAAAACAAATACGCGTGTCACCGAGAAAGGTGGGTCTGGTGCTGGATGCGGTGCGCGGCAAGAAGGTGAGTGAAGCGCTGGTCATACTCAACTTCTTGCGTACACCTACGGCACGAACTGTCGCCAAGGTGGTGAAATCCGCTGCAGCCAATGCGGAGAATAACTATCAAATGGTGCCGGCTCAACTCAAAATAGTGAAGGCTTTTGCAGAGAAGGGGCAGACTCTGAGAAGATACCGTGCCAGCGCGCGGGGCAGGGCGAGCCCATATAAACATCGCTACAGCCATATAATCATAATTGTCGAGGAGGAATGATTGGGGCAGAAGGTACATCCTTACGGATTTAGGCTCGCAGTAATAAAGGACTGGCGTTCTCGCTGGTACGACGAGAAGCACTATACCGATCTGGTGCATGAGGATATAGAAATTCGACGCCTGATTCGCTCAACTTATGAGGAAGCCGGCATTTCTCTGGTGGAGATTGAGCGCAAGGCGAATGAGGTTACGGTTACCGTACATACCTCCAGGCCGGGCATCGTCATAGGTCGTGGCGGACAGAGGGTGGATGAACTCAGAGCGCTTTTGGAAAAGAAGACGGGTAAGAAGGTTCGCCTTAATATTCATGAGATAAGAGAACCTGAACTCGATGCGCAGCTTGTAGCTGAGAACATCGCCGAACAGCTAAGAAGGCGTGTTTCTTATCGGAGGGCTATGAAACAGTCTATGTCCCGTACCATGTTGCGCGGGGCAAAGGGAGTGAAGATAAATTGCTCGGGCAGGCTTGCCGGGGCTGAAATAGCTAGGCATGAGACAGTTCGAGAGGGAAGCGTTCCGTTGCATACATTGAGAGCCGACGTGGATTATGGTTTTGCCGAATCCCTGACAACAATGGGCATCATAGGGATTAAGGTATGGGTTTATAAGGGCGAGATTCTTCCCGAAAGCAAGACCGCAACAGAAGGTTTGGGCGGTGCTGAAGCTCCGGCGGACAAGACAGAAGGTTAAAGCAGGGTAATATAATGCAGCAGCCAAAACGGGTCAAATATCGCAAAGCTCACAGAGGACGCCGCCGCGGCACAGCCCAGGCAGGCAACGCTGTGACATTCGGCGATTTCGGTCTGCAAGCCCAGGAATCAGCCTGGCTTACCAGTCGCCAGATTGAGGCAGCCCGTCGTGCCATTGTGCACAGCGTTAAACGAGGCGGTAAGGTCTGGATTAGAGTATTTCCGGATAAACCGGTGACGGCAAAGCCGGCGGAGACCAGAATGGGCAGCGGCAAAGGCTCTCTTGACCACTGGGCGGCAGTGGTCAAACCAGGTCGGATGCTTTTCGAGATTTCCGGAGTAAAGGAAGACCTAGCCAAAGAAGCAATGCGACTGGCATCGAACAAGCTACCCATCAGGACCAAGTTTGTTGCCAGAGAGGGCTTGACCGAGGTAGCCGCGTAGTCGGTGATGACGATGAAATTAGATAAAATCAGAGCCCTAGGGGTAAACGAACTGACAAAGCAGCTTGACGAAGCGCATCAGGAGCTGTTTAATCTCAGGTTCAGGCATGCTACCAGACAACTGGCGAATTACAGTGAGCTTCGCAAGGTTAAAAAGAGGATAGCCAGAATTAAGACAATAATGCGCGAGCGAGAACTCGCCGGGAAATAGTTATTATGAAGAAGAATCAAAAAACACGCGTAGGCAGGATCCTGAGCAGCAAGATGAACAAGACTGTGTTGGTTCAGGTGGAAACTCGTCGTCAGCACCCTCGTTTCAAAAGGGTAGTTACCTACAGGAAGGAATTTAAGGCGCACGACGAAAAGAGCGCCTGCGGCGTTGGCGATTTAGTGCGCATTGTTGAGACCAGACCTCTGTCCAAAGAGAAGAGATGGCGGGTAGCGGAAATATTGGTAAAAGCAGAACAAGTAGAGGTCAAGCCACAGGAGATAGAGTAAGCGATGATTCAGCCATTTACAAGGCTTAAGGTTGCCGATAATTCCGGCGCCAAGAAGATAATGTGCATTAACGTTCTCGGCGGCAGCAGAAGAAGATATGCCCGGCTGGGGGATGTAATAGTAGCAGCAGTGAAAGAGGCGATCCCCGGTGCGGCGGTAAAGAAAGGCGATGTGGTTCGTGCCGTTGTTGTCCGCACGGTTAAAATACAGAGCCGTCCCGATGGTTCGTATATCAGATTCGATGAGAATGCTGCGGTAATCCTCGATGAAAAAGGTAATCCCAAGGGGAGCCGAATTTTTGGACCGGTGGCGAGGGAACTCAGGGAGATGGAATTCATGAAGATTGTTTCCCTGGCTCCCGAGGTGTTGTGATGAAGATTCGTAAAAACGATGAAGTTATAGTGATTGCAGGAGACGACCAGGGGAAAAAAGGGAAGGTACGCAGTTACAGTCCCCGCGATAACAGGCTGATTGTAGAAGGGGCAAATATGGTGAAGCGCCATATGAAACGCCGCCCTAATGTCAGGCAGGCTGGCATAATTGAGCGCGAAGCACCTATTCATATTTCCAAGGTCATGCTCATATGCAGCAAGTGTAATAAGCCGACGCGGGTAGGCTTTCTAATGTTGGAAGGGAAAAATAAGGTCCGTGTTTGCAGACAATGCAATGAGGTGATTGACTAGTGTCCAGGCTGCAGGAAAAGTATAAGAAAGAAGTCGTCTCCGCCATGATGAAAGGCGGGGACTATAGGAATTCGATGCAGGTGCCCAGGCTGAGGATGATCGTGTTGAACATCGGGTTAGGGGAGGCTATACAGAACCAGAAGGCTCTGGAGGGTGCAACCAATGACCTTGCTCAAATTGCAGGTCAACGCCCTGTTATCACCCGTTCCAAGAAATCGATCGCAGCATTTAGATTGCGTTCAGGGATGCCCATCGGCGCTAAGGTAACGTTGCGGGGTGAGCGAATGTATGAGTTCTTCGACCGCCTGGTAAGCGCTGTGCTGCCCCGTATACGCGACTTTCAGGGTGTTCCCCGCAATGCGTTTGACGGTCACGGCAACTACACTCTGGGATTTAAAGAGCAAATCGTATTTCCTGAAATTGACTACGATAAAGTGGACAAGATTCGCGGGCTTCAGGTATGCATTGGCACCACGGCACGCACGGATGAGGAGGCAAGGAGATTTCTTGAGCTGATGGGCATGCCTTTCAGCAGATAATGGATTGAAGATATGGCTAAATTATCGAAGATTGTAAAATCGAAGCGCTCTCCGAAGTACAAAGTGCAGCAGCACAATCGTTGCCGGGCATGCGGCCGTCCCCGCGCGTATATCCGCAAGTTCGGACTGTGCAGGATTTGCTTCAGGAAACTGGCGCTCGAAGGTTATCTGCCCGGCGTGAGGAAATCAAGCTGGTGATCATTTTTGAGGGGTTGAGATGACTCTTACTGATCCTATTTCCGACATGCTGACTCGAATGCGTAACGCTATCGTATCCAGACATGAGTTCGTGCTTGTTCCTGCCTCTAGGACCAAGATATCAATTGCTAAAATACTTAAGGAAGAGGGTTTCATAAAGGATTACGAGGTTTTGAAAGGCAACACGCCTCAGAGGGTGATTAAGATTCATTTGAGCTATGGCAATAAAAAGCAGCCGGCTTTAAGCGGCATGCAACGTGTGAGCAAACCCGGTCTGAGAGTATATTGTCAGAAGGGTGAGATACCCAGAGTATACGGCGGGCTCGGCATAGCAGTAATTTCAACCTCACAGGGAGTCATGACCGGGCAGCAAGCCTGGAAGAAGGGCTTGGGTGGGGAAGTTCTTTGCTACGTATGGTAGCACCGGCGGGAGAAAACCATGTCTAGAGTTGGCAAGAGGCCGATAAAGGTTCCAAAGGGTGTGGAAGTATCGATAAAGGGAAACGAAATCAAGGTTAAGGGGCCCAAGGGCGAGTTATCCAGGGCTTTCCATGAGGATATGTCTGTTTCCTTGAAAGACGGTGTTCTTTCGGTGTCGAGGCCTACGGATAATAAGACGCATCGCGCTCTTCATGGTCTAACCAGAAGCCTGATTGCCAACATGGTCGAAGGTGTTAGTCAGGGGTTCAAAAAAACCCTCGAACTACAGGGAGTGGGCTATCGCGCCACGAAATCCGGAGATAAACTTGTTATTCAAGTAGGTTATACCAAACCTGTAGAGCTTGCTCCACCGCCCGGGATATCGCTGGCTGCCGAAGGGCCGACTGTAATTAGCGTGACAGGCATTGATAAAGAGCTTGTGGGCATGTTTGCCTCTCAGATTCGAGAGATCAAACCGCCTGACTCCTATTTGGGTAAAGGCATCAAATTCGCTGGCGAAAGACTGAGACGCAAGGCGGGCAAAGCGGGCAAGGTAGG
>VGNW01000173.1 GCA_016865955.1 Chloroflexota bacterium
ACCTATAGCAGGGGTGCTCATACTATACCCCTTCACAGAGTTTGTGCTCGTAAGATACCTGGCAGCGATTTCCTCGGCAAAGATGCTCATCTTCGCCTTTATCGTGCTTCTGGTGCTCCTATTCATGCCCCAGGGACTTATAACCTGGCTGAGGGACAAGACAGAAAAGATATGTCCCAGATGCAAGTTACAGAATGTAGCCTGGCGCAGAAAATGCAGGGTTTGTACAGCGAACCTGGACTGAAATAATCGCCTATAAGCCCAGGTATGTCTTCCTTATGGTCTCATCACGAAGCAGTTCTTCGTCCGTTCCTTCGGCGATTACCCTTCCGTGAGAGAGCACGTAATTCCTGGTGGCGAGTTTGAAGGCAGAGCCAACATCCTGTTCCACCAGCAGCAAAGAGATGCCTGTATCTCTAATCTCTTTGATACGTTGAAACAGCTCGGTCTTCAACTTGGTGGAGAGACCGGTGGATGGCTCGTCTATACACAATAGTCTGGGTTGCATCATCAAGGCTCTTCCGATGGCAAGCATTTGACGCTCACCGCCGGATAATGTCCCCGATATCTGTTTGACGCGTTCCTTGAGCACAGGAAACAACTGGTACACCCGCTCCAGATTCTTTTTAACCTCGTTTTTATCCATACAGAGATAGGCACCCGCTCTCAGATTGTCCATGACGGTCATCTCGCTAAACACATGTGCCCTCTCGGGACAGTGTACCAATCCTCTCTGGGCAATCTCGTGCGGTTCGATCGAGTCAACCCTTTCCCCATTGAAGGTCACAGTGCCCTCGATGGTGATGTCGCCCGCCCGCGTCCCTTTCATTATCGAGCGTTCCCACCTCACCAGCCCGGTTATAGCCCGAAGCAGAGTTGACTTACCCGCGCCGTTGGGACCCACCAGGCTCACGAGCTCACCATCGTTGACAGACAGGCTAACTTCGTTAAGAAGCATAGCTGTGCCGTAGCAGACTTTGAGACTCTTAACCTCTAGGAGCAACCGGTTAACTCCCTTTTGCCTATACAGGCTTCGATTACTCTCTCGTTTTTAACTATTTCCTCGGGTTTGCCATCGGCAATCAGCTCACCGAAGTCGAGCACTATTACCCTGTCCACTATTCGCATAAGCTCAGCGAGCTTATGCTCGATAATTATCATCGTCGGGCCCTCGCTGTGCAGCCTGCCGAACCTGCCCCCTTTATGCAATCGCCTTATCGACTTAGCCAGAAGGTCTGTCTCGGCAGGATTCAATCCGCTAAATGGTTCGTCCAATAAAAGCATTTCAGGGTCAGTGGCGATGGCGCGGGCTATTTCGAGTCGCCTCAGGTCGCCATGCGATAAGCAGGAGGCCGGTTCACGGGCGAGGTCGGAAATGCCCACAAACTCCAGGGCATCCAGTGCTCTGGCTTCGATCGTCTTGACCCACTCGCCCCTTTTCATCGCCCTGGGTGAGAGACAGGCTACCATGACATTGGCAATGATGGGCATGCGACGAAATGGACGCGTTACCTGGAAAGTCCCGGCAATTCCCTGATTGACGATGTTCCAGGGCTTTGCATGAGTTATATCCTTACCCTTAAACCTGACTTTGCCTGAATCAGCCCTCAACACCCCGGTTATCAATCGGAGCAGAGTAGTCTTACCCGCCCCATTAGGGCCTATCAATCCAATAACCTGCCCCTTCTCGATTCGGAAGCTGACATTGTTTACCGCCGTCAAGCCACCGAAGTGCTTGGTCAGGTTCTCAACCTCCAGGAAAGCGGAGTTTAAACTCATGCCTCCTCCAACTCCTCACGCAACTCTCTGTGAGAAACCTTGCCCACATCGGTCTTGGGAAGCTCGCCCCTGAACTCGACGATCTTAGGTACTTTGTAATGTGCCAGGTTAGCAGCGCAGTACTTGACTATCTCCTCTTCGGACACTTTGCCCCTCGCCTCAGGCTGGAGTACAACGATAGCTTTGATTAGCTGTCCCACTGTAGGGTCAGGGACTCCGAGCACGCCTGCCGCCTTAATCTGCGGGTGCTGGTGCAATACCTCTTCTATCTCTCGCGCGAAGACCGAATACCCCTTGTATTTAATCATATCCTTCTTCCTGTCATAGAAGAAGAAGTAGCCCTCGTCATCCATCCTCACCAGGTCTCCGGTCTTGAGCCATATCTTACCATCCAGCTCTATCAAGCTCTCCTGCGTATCCTTGGGCCTCTTCCAGTAGCCTTTCATCATATTGGGTCCGTTAAGTATCATCTCGCCAATCTCGCCAGGCGGAAGGAACTCGTTGGTTTCATGATTAACCACCGCCGCGATGATATTGGGCAACGGTACGCCAAAGGAGCCGATTTTCGACCTGCCTATCGGATTAAGGTGGGATACCGCACTCGACTCGGTTAAGCCATATCCCTCCTGAATCTTGGAACCTGTCCTTCTTTCCCAATCCTTGACCGTTGACTCATGAAGGGTGTCCGCACCGCTGGTGATTATCTTAAGGTTTTTCCAGTTAAATCTGCCGGTCTTATCGTAATCCTTGAGAAACTGGTACGCAGTGGGCACGCTGAAGAATGTGGTCGCCTTGTACCTGTCCATGGAATCGAGGACCTCGTCGAGGTCAGGCGTAGTGAAAAGAACCAAGGTTGCCCCCATCATCAACCCGTTCAACATAACTACAACCTGCCCGTAAATGTGGTAGAAGGGCAACAGGGCTGGGATAACCTCCTTGCCCTGTTCCAGTGTGGGCATGAAAGCCAAGCACTGCATCTGACAGGAGAGCAGGTTACGGTGTGTGAGCACGGCACCTTTGGGCAGCCCCGTGGTTCCGCCGGTATAGGGAAGTGCGGCTACATCCTCTCCAGCATTAAATTCGATCTTAGGGGGATTGGGCGGATATTTCTTCAACAGCTTCTGGAAGGGATGAAACCCCATACCCTCTATAGCTTTGGGGGAAAGCGCTTCAGTTTTCCCGTATCTTCCCAGAACGCTCTTACCCACCAGCTTCTTCGACATGGGCAGATAATCCGAGATGTCGGTTATTATGACATTCTTTAATTTCACCCCCGACCTTTCCACGTTGTCGTAGAGAAAATCCTGGCAGACGATGGATTCCGCCCCGCTGTCTTCGAGCTGGTGTCTCACCTCGATGCTGGTGTAAACAGGGCTGATGGGGGTTAGTGTGGCACCGGCTTTAAGTGCGCCGAAATAGGCAATGATGTACTGGGGGCTGTTCAATAGATAGACAGCAACTTTGTCCCCTTTGCGAATCCCCAACTCGTGAAGAGCGCTGGCAAATCTATCCACCTCTTCCTTGAGTTTGCTGTAGCTTATCTTGTTGCCGTAGAATACTATCGCGTCTTTGCCCGAGTATTTAGCAGCAACCTCATCGAAGACCTGAGGGAGTGATTTATCAGGGATTTCTATAGTCTGGGGAACTCCAGCAGGATAAAACTTCAGCCAGGGTTTCTCGTAGTATCTAGCCTTTGCCTCCATACATTCCCCCCTTTATGTCGCTTCTATAGACAGACTACAATCACCCGGCACAATTGTCAAACCACACTTTTCTCGCTTCATTGCTTCAGGCGGGACACTATTTTTTTTGCAACACTTTCCATCCATGCGGCTAATCTGCGGGATATAAGCATCGTTAGAACCATACCACTAATAACAACCGCCAGCATAACCCATTTCATCATGATGCAATCTCTCTTCTTTAACTCGCATTATAGAGAGGAATCTATCTAATAGTCAACTTGTCCTATCGGATGCAGCTGTCAAGCAAAAAGGAGGTGGGGTTCGCTACGCGAACCCCACCCCAATCTTCATCGGCAGCTAATCGAGAGTTACCAGCCCAGACGCCATACTATTAGCAAGGCTACGGCTGCGCAGAAAGTGAATACAATGAGAATGTCCCAGTCAGTTTTTTTCATCTTCACAACCACCTCCCACCCGAGAGCCCGAGGCTCTGTTCTCTCTCCCAAGTCTGCAATCTCTATCGCTCCTCCCAACTAATATAACGAATGAACCAGCTATTTGTTTCACGCGCTCACTATAAGTTCACCCGACCTGCCTGAACTTACCAAAGCATTCAGAAAAATCCCCCAGAGGGGGATTGAAATTAGCTCTACCAAATGCTATCATTGGGCACTCCAAACAGAAACCCCTGTGATTGGCAATCAAGAATTAAAGGAGGCCAAGATGGCTATAAAGGTAATCATAGAAAGGTCTGTGACAGCCGAAAACCAGGGGGAAGTGGCGGAGTTGCTGAAGGAACTGAGAGCAAAAGCGGTACTGCAGCCGGGCTACATATCGGGTGAAACGCTGTTTTCCGTGAGCCGACCGGGTGTCCACATTGTTATCAGCACCTGGGAAAGCCTGAGAGACTGGCAAGCCTGGGAGAGAAACTCGTCGCGCAAATCCATTATGCGCAAGATAGATGAACTTCTCAAGACAAAAAGCAAGGTATCTGTCTTCGCTACAACTCCGCGCTCCATAGCTGAAGGCGTGTAGGACTTGGCGACCCTGAACTATAGATTAGTCTCCCAGATTCCTTTTCGCCTCATCCCAGAGGGCATTCTGCTCCTCAAAGGAGAGGTCGCGGAGAGCTAAGCCACGCTCACAACAGACCTCTTCCATGCGGCGGAAGCGACGGCAGAACCGCTCGTTTGCCAGCCTCAGCGCCTCCTCGAGGTCAATCTCCTGCCAGCGGGCGGCATTGACCAGGGCAAATAATATATCCCCGAACTCATGTAACTTCTCCTGCTGCGTACCGGCTTCTTTTAGCTCCCTGAGCTCCTCGACCAGCTTTTCCAGTATGCCCTCGAAATTCTTCCAGTCGAAGCCTATCCCGGCAACCCTGCGCTGTATGGAATGGCTGCGACTCAGGGCCGGCAAACCCCCGGGCACGCTGGAGAGCAGCGAGTCTCCTCCTTTGCGCTCGTTCTGTTTCAACTCCTCCCATTCCAGAGCAACCTCATCGGCATTCGCCGCTCTGGACTTGCCGAAAACATGCGGGTGGCGGCGTATCAGCTTGGTGCTGATGCCCCGTATCACATCTTTGATATTGAACTCTCCCGCCTCGTTAGCCATCTGGGCATGCAGCAT
>VGNW01000174.1 GCA_016865955.1 Chloroflexota bacterium
CGCAGTGATGGCCATGGCTGCGCCAGTCGCCAGCCCGGAGATGGATTTCGACATCCCCGATAAGCAGTCCGCCTGAGGCGGCGATCACCGCGTCCCGGAAATCGGGGCCGCTGTCCCGGTTCTCCCGGCCCGGGTAAATCACCAGCAGCCTGCCGCCCGAGCCGGTAACCAGGCTATCCCCAGCCAGCAGTTGCCTTTGCCAGATTCGGGCGAGCAGACGCTCATCTATCTCCACCTTACCTATGACAACACCTTTCTAAATCCCAAACTACAAACTCCAAATTCCAAATCGCAAGCATCTTTCAGTGTTTGGGATTTGGAGCTTGGTTCTTGGGATTTTCCGCCTCAGATGCTTCGTAGACAAAGCCCGCCCTCTCCGCTATCAGCGAGAGCAGCCGCGCCGAGGTGCCCCGCGGGCTGTACATCCCGGTCTCCCACTCGCTGACGGTCTGCTGCCGTGCCCCCAGTTCCCCCGCCAGCTCCTGCTGGGTCATCCCCAGGTGCTTGCGCAGCCGCCACACGCCCCCGGCGTCCCAGCGGGCACTTTTCTTTCCGCCTGTTGCCATGGCGCCAACTTACACGTTTCCGTGTAAAATGTCAATACCGCCGCCACTTTTAGTCTGCCTATCGCTGAGTCCTCCAGCCCGGGCAGAGGACTAACCCGTTACATCATCGGGACTGAACCGCCACGAGCTGTCTTGCGGAAGTTCTAATGACAAAATTACCTCGGACTGAGGACTGTCCCATGCGAAACAGTCCCGAAAACCTTGCCGATTCGCACCGATAAACACGATGGCAACGATGGAAAGTCCGAGATTTTGCACGGACTGTTGACAGTCCGCCCAGTTTTTGTTATAATACTGTGCACGGACTGAACTGTTTAGTCCCGAAAGGGTTGAGTCCCGAGGCAGAAAATGACCGGTATAAGAGACTCCGATTTGGAAGGACGGGGACTGATTCCCCCCTACGGACCGAGCCGGGGCATGCTCCAGGCGCTGCACCTGCTGCGCCGGACTACCCCACCGCGGATAGACAGCGACTACCTGCGAGTCAACAAGATCGCCCCGGGCAACGAGTACAAGGTGGTGGGCGCACTGCGATTTCTGAACCTCATAGACGACGAAGGCAGGCCTACCGATAACAGCCGCCTGCTCAAGACCAAAGGCGCCACCTACACCCTGGCGCTGCAGGAAATCGTTAAGAAGGCTTACTCAGGGGTGTTCCGCGGACTGAAGCCCACCGAAATAACCCGCGAGGGCATCTACAACCACTTCGTCACCGAGGGCGGCATGGGGGCGGAGATGGCGACCAAGGCTGCCCGCTTTCTGGTCAAGCTCTGCAGGCTGGCGGAGATAGAGCTCGCCCCAGAATCGCCCAGAACGGCTTCGCGGGGCAGAAAACGGGCTAAAGCTCAGCCACTGCCCTATTCCCGACCTCAGGTCGGTGCCGCGCCAGCGGACTATGTGCTGCAGTCCCCTCCCGTCGTTGCCGGACAGTTCCCCATGGTGCTGGCGCTGACGCCGGAGATGGCGTCGATGAGCGTGGAGCAGTTGACCGAGCTGTTCCGCAAGATGAGGCTCGCGCTGGAGCAGTCCGCGCCCGCCCAGAACAGAACGCCTGACAGCCAATAGTTAGACAAGGGGCTTAAGCCCCCTGTCCCGAATTTTCAACACAGACCCCGCTCTCTTTCCCCTGTCTTTCTCTGCGCATGAACAAATTGAATGCGACCACGCCGGCAAAGACGAATATGGCAGCATAGCGGAATACCCAGGCGGTGCCGAAGGAATCGGCTATGGCGCCTCCGGCCAGAGAGCCGATGAGCAGCCCTATAGAGCTTGCCGTATTGGAAACGCCCATCACCGAGCCCATGCCGAGCACCCTGCCTTTGCCCACCGTTATGGCATTGAGGGAGGGCGAAGCCATGCTTTCAAATATCCCCAGAATCACAAACACCAGCATCATAAGGGCGAAACTGCCCGCCCAGGGCACGACCAGGCTGCATACCCCCACCACCGCAAGCCCGATGCTGGCTAACAGCACCCGGCTCATGCGGTCCGCCAGCCAGCCGAAGGGGTATGCCAGAGTGCCGTTCAGTATCGAGCGCACCGACATCACAATGCCCACCAGGGTGAGGCTCGTGCCCAGCTCCGAGGTCATGAAGATGCCCAGAAAGGCAAGGACAGCGCCGTAGCTGAGCCCCAGCACCAGTTGAAAGGTGATAACGCCGCGTACAGTGTTATCCCTCAGCATAGCAGCGAACGGGGTGGACACCTCTCTGTGTCCTTCCGCCGGCAGGGACGACTTCCTGCCGGGCAGGAAGAAGAAGGCGACCAGGAAGCCCAGGGAGCTCAGAATACCCATGCTGAGGAAGGTAGCATCCATGCCCAGATGGTCATACACCATGCCTCCCAGCATGGGGCCGATGCCGAACCCCGCTATCATAGCTATATTGAACAGCCCCATGTATCTGCCCTCATGGCCGCGGGGCGCCATCTCCCCCACATAAGCATAAGCCGTCGGTATCACCATCGCCGAGCCGACGCCGCTGAGGATACGGAAGAGCACCAGCTCTTTATAAGTGGGGGACCAAAAGTAGCCTGCCGCCGCTACAGCGAAAATGAGGAGCCCCAGCCAGAGGAACAGCCGCTTGCCGAACCTGTCGGACAGCCTGCCGATGAGGAGCATAAGCGGGATTTGCGACAGGGCGAACCCGCTGAAGGCAAGCCCGAGCCAGATGCCGCTGGCTCCCATGTCCTGAGCGAAGACGGCGAGCAGCGGGCTGACCATGGCGATGCCGGCAATGCTCACGAACAGGGCGAGCCAGACCACGGCGAACGCCCTGTTTTGCAAAAAGAATCGGGCTAACCCCGACGTCAGCCCGAATGAGGTTTTTGGTTTATTTGTCATCGGTTAGACACAATTAAATAAAGCGACAGGACATTGTGCAGCGAAACACCGCAAAATGTTGCCTATACTATGTAAAAAGTATATCAGCAAGACGCCCGCACCTCAACCGCGGGATGCGCGGAGATTGCGCACTCTCGCTGCTCGCTGCGGATGTTATCATCCACAGCCCCCTCCCTTGTGGGATGATAACATCCCACAAGGAGCATAAGAATTAACTTGCACTAGAGTTGACCAGGAAGCCGATAAGCATTAAGATTTGCTGTGGAATTTCCATTAAGTCGAGACGCTATACAAAGGTCTCAAGGGTGATGCAGCCTGATAACCGCTCTACTAAGGATGCATAATGGCCGAGATTCAAGGACAGTTCGACGTTAGTCTTTCAATACCAGTAGCTGTAACGCCTGATTTTTTAGAACCTAATCTATCTCTGTGCCAGTTTCAGATAGACGGTGACAGGGTTATAATATCACCGCTCAATGTAGCAGAGGCGATCCCTTATCCAGATGGCGATTATGAGCCGTCTAAACTGACAGAGATAAGGGTGTGGATAATTAGGGAAATCGATTTGGGACGAGAGCAGGAAGATAGCCTGACGCTTTCTCCCGATGAGGAGCGTTTGTTTGAGAGAGTTCTTGTGGAAGCGACAAGGCGTTTTGTCACAATTATCAAGCACATGACCAATCAATGGGACTTGGACACAAGACATCCTATATATGCCTACGATTATGATTATTCATTGGGTGATACGCAATTAAACACAGTCTGGCCATTACAGCAGGGTGCTAAGCGCATGCCAGAATATGCCCATGGTGTGATCATATTTCACACACGTGACTTTAAGAAGGAGCTAAATCAAGAGATGTGGCAAGAACTGGCTAACGAAGTGTTACGCCCCATTTCAGTTCCTCTCTACGACGAATTACTCCACGATGCTAAGAATTTCCGCAGTCACATGCGCTACGATGCATCAGCGCTTTACGCTGCTATCGCCGCTGAATTGATGTTAGAGGAGGCGTGTGGGAGCCTTCTGAGAACAAAAGGGAACCTAAGCAACAAGCAATGTGCAGTAGAGCTGAGGAATAAAAACAATCAACAGATTCTTAACCTAATCCGCGAACTTGACGCTAGTGTATCTGTAAAATACGAGGATGTAAGAAAGCTGTTTAATCTACGCAATAAAATAGCTCATGGGCAAGCTAAAACTGTTACAGGACAGGAAGCTGCTGAAGCCATCAACAGTGCAGAAAATCTGAAACAGCACCTTAAGGATATGTTATACACTTCCATGCCGTAGCTTCTTGCTATATGCCTCCGCAGCATCTCTGGTATTTTGAATTAAATTAGAAATCTCCGCTGTACTTCGAGCGGAAATATAACTGGGTAGATTCCTTTCCAATTGGCTTGATGCAGCATTGTCTCCTTTGGCGTAGGCAGCACCGAGTTTGGTGACCCAAAAGCAAGCAGCTAAGGTAGGTGCAACCATATCTAACTTATCTAGCCCTTTTTCTAACTCCACCAATCTAAGAAGCAATGCATCTACACTACCTTTTATTTGTGCATCCCACCAGAAAAGTCCTTTAGTCCTATTCCAGGCTAGATCAAACCGACCCAATGCCTCCTTTGTCTTAGTCGATTGCGGTTTTGAAGCTAGTTGTTTCTCTATGTGATAAAAATCCCTTGTAATCCGCTGCCAACTGTGCCAAGCGATTTCCAAAGCGTGCTGATAAGTAGGCTCAACGACCTCATCCCATTTCCACGGTTCACATTTACGCACTTCAACAATGGCATGGGTATCATAGACTAGAATAACTTGAAGTCTCCTAATAAACTTGCCGCCAGCGTCCAATACGAAGGTTCCATCTTTCAAATCTGTTGATCGGCAATAAAGCCCGAAGCGATTTAGTTCTCCTTTTGCAATAAGAGGCAACGACGCCTTAACCGATGCTATCAGTTTCAGCTTCTCAAATGTCGAGTCTGATATTCCTATTAGAGCAGTCACTGTTGTTTCTTCCTTTTCCCACAACGGACAGAATTCAAAGCATTTCCCGTAGGAGTCATTTTACCTAGATGCTTCATTGAAAGCAAGATATCCGCTCACTGCGGATGTTATCATCCGCAATCCCTCCCTTGTGGA
>VGNW01000175.1 GCA_016865955.1 Chloroflexota bacterium
CAATGCATCCGCAGCCATAGGAATCATAATAGAAAGGGGCAGGTCGTCCAGACCGGTGTGCCCGGCGGCATCATAACCTACCAGAGTTACGGCATCGACTCCGATTCGCTCAGCAGATTTGGCATGCCTTACTGTGGCGCATTTATGCAACACAGTCACGCCTTTTTTCTTGAGGCGCTCCACAAAATGTTCGGGATTCAGGGCTGCGGTCTCGATGACCCTGACGCCTTCCTCGATAACTACATCCATGTCCTGCTCTATTTTCCGAGGGTCGCGATGGATAAGAGCTATATTCACGCCGAATGGTTTTTTGGTAAGCCTGCGGCAGATTCTAATTTCGGTCTGTAATTCCTCGCGGGAAAAAGTAACCGCCGAGATAAGTCCGAAACCGCCGGCGTTTGATACCGCTGCTGCCAGTTTGCCCCCGCTCAAATAAGCCATTGCGCCGCCGATGATAGGGTACTTAACCCCTAGCAACTCAGTCAACCTGGTCTGGAACATCAAGCTCCCTTCTTGTAGTTCATCTATTTGGCTTTTCTTCCGAGCGGCAGTGTGAAAGTAGACTTGCCCAACGCCACTCTCCGTCCGTTCTGGTTCTCAGCCCAGCTTTCGCACTCCACAAGATTATCTCCTGACTGTTGATATTTCCCGGTCACTTTGCCGCGGAAAGCAAGCGTATCGCCGGGGAATATATTACCTCTCAACTCAGTGTAGTGCCTCTTCAAAACGCCCTCGCCTCCTATCCAGTTCGTGACGAGTTGAGCCAGAAAAGAGGCGGTATGAGGGCCGTGGGCAATGACATTGGGCAGCCCGAGCATCTGCTGGGCAAACTGCTGGTCGTAATGGTGAGGGCCGTAGTCGTTAACGGCTGCCCCCCATTTGAGAATTGTCACCAGGGATATGCTTTTCTCTAGCTTCGGTAAAGTAGTGCCGACCTCAACATCCTCGAAGTATATCTGTTTACCGGTTGGAGTTGGCTGCTTGAACTCCTCCGTCGGATATGTGGTGGATTCGGCACCACGTGATGAAGAAGATGATCCTTCCAGGGAGACCATAGCCTCGCTGGTTATTCCCACCAGCTCTTTCTTTTGATTACGGTGTTCATTGTCCATTCGTATGAACACCATCCTGCCCGATTTACCTTCCCTCTCATAGACATCGCCTATTTTGCCTGTGCTTATTATACGGTCTCCCGGTCTCAAAGGAGCGAAGAACTGGAACTCGTAGAACGCCTGAAAGGTACGGGGAAAAGGCGGCTCGAACGGCAGAGTAGTAGCCATATGAGAAAGGTCAGGCAATTGCCGGAACGCGCGGTTCGCGGGGTCGAACACATGTAGAAAGGCAGGCGGAGCAATAATACTTCCCCAGCGTGTCCTTCTCGCATACTTCTCATTCTGCCAGAGAGGGTTTTCGTCGGTCGTAGCCTCTATGAACCTTCTGATAGTCCACAGCGACACCTCATCCGCCGGGAAGTCCTGAAACAGTCTGGTGCCAATGGATTTCTTCATTTCCGCGGTAATTGCCGACTTGCCCGCCATCCGATAACTCCTTTCCCGAAATAGATAAGAACCGCAACAAGCTGTTCCATTTTACCACATCAAACGCAATCGGCGTATAGCGAATAGAGGGCATTTAAGTGCAGAGGTGGGAAAAAGCGGATTGATAGCCCGGAAAGGTCTAGAGAATTTATTGAGGCAATTCAAGAGGAACGAAGAGGTTATAGCTGCTTGCCGTAACTATAGTACTAAGGCTCGACATCCTCTTCGGATTCGATAATGGTCAAATCTTTGTGATTATTATACCTTGCTGGCCTATTTTCCCACGACGGGAACGGTACATAGTTGCTAAACTCGCTCACCGTGCCGCAATACTTGCACCGCCCCATGCTCGTTGGGCCCTTGGGCGCCTCGATTATCCAGTAATGAGAACATTCGAGCTTGCTCCGGGGCATTTGTTTCTCTTGTACAGCTTTGGATTTGCGTCTCATCTCATTCTCTCCACATCGTAAGAATAATTGTAGGATGCAATGAGACTTCTGTATGCGACTTTTGTCTCACATACAGACAGATACAAGACGAATTTGAGGATAAATATAGTACCGGAGAATATAGCGGGGAGTTAATTGTCTTCGAATACTATCTCAAATGGGCAGCAGATGGCGCCGGTGGGGCAAACAGCCTCACACTGTGTACACCAGCCACATTGCGAAGCTTCTATGAATTTAATTACATTCTGTATCAGCATCAAGGAGTTACAACTGCACACACTTATACACAATCCACACCCATTACACTTATCATAATATATAACAGGGCATACGATAGGCGCTCCAGCCATTCTCATTTCAGCAAACTCCATATAATCAATATAATCAATGATATGAGTGCATGCACCTATCCGTCTGTGACTTTTGTCTCAAGCCACCATCCCCGCCATTTTCTTAAGGGCTTCCCTGTCGGCAATTACTATGCGGTGCCTTTCTAATCTTATGATCCCCCCATCCATCAGCTCCTTAAGAGACCTCCCTATCATTTCCCGGGCAGTGCCCGCCATGGCTGCCATTTCCTGCTGTGTGAGCCTTTCCTTAACGCCCGACCCGTCGCTGGCATATTCCAGCAGTATCTTAGCTACCCGGGCATTAACATGTCGGAAAGACAGGTCTTCTACCAGAGAGACTACATGTCTCAACTTTTGCGACAGAACGCGGATTGCATTCAAGGCTACCTTTGAGTGATTACGCATTATTGTTTCGAGATCACTTCTTTTTATGCCGTATATAACGACTGTCCCCATAGCCTGAGCGCTGGCGAGATTCAAGCCGCCATCAAATACCGGGACCTCATTAAAAGCCTCCCCGGGACGCATTATCTGGAGAATCTGCTCCTTGCCGTCCGGAGATGTCTTGAATACCTTAACTGCACCGGAAACAACAAAATAGAGTGCTTCGGAGGTTTCGCCTTCGAGCAGCAATAATTTCCCCCTCTCTGCTTCAATCTCGAAGACAAGCGTTTTTATCGACTCAAGCTCGGCAGCGCTCAAGCCAGAGAAATAGGGGATTGATTTTAAGCGCTCTGCTTGAACAGCCATGTACTCCTAACAACCTGGGTTTGTTTTCTTAGGATTATACCAACTTTCAAAAAGGCTGCCTATATTAGAGTTTCTCAAACTCACTCTTGCTTGCGCCGCAAACCGGACAAGTCCAATCGTCTGGCAGTTTTTCGAAAGGCGTCCCCGGTTTAATGCCATTATCGGGATCGCCTTTGCTGGGATCATAGACATAGCCGCAAACGCTGCATTTATACTTCGCCAATTTCGTATCCGCCTCCTTCTCCTTTTTCTGTTCAACGTAAGAGGGCGCCGTCTTCGGTGTAGTGCCCCGTTTGACCTGGCGATAGTAGGCATATGTCATCGGCTCGCCCTCCTTGAGCACCTCTGCCCCAACAAGCTCACCGACAAAAATAGTGTGAGTACCTGCATCAGCCTCGTTTACTACTTTGGCTTCCATAACAGATAAAGCATGTTCCAATACTAAGGGTGCTTTGGTCTCACCCAGCTTATACTTGACGTTCTCAAATTTATTTATATCCCTGCCCGATTTGAAGCCGAAATTACCGACAAAATTCAGCGGGGTGTCCTGTGCAAGAACAGAGACCGTGAAGACCTTGCTGGATTTGATGTATTCATGAGTGAGATTCCCTTTATTTAAACACACAGAGATGGTTGGAGGCTCAGAGCAAACCTGAATGACTGTATTGGCTATCTGCGCATTTATTTTATCTCCCTTGCGTGAGCCAACTATGTATAAACCGTAGCTTATGGGATACAAAGCTCTCAAATCCATCTGCTTTCCCTTTCCAACTATAGAAGTTCTTTCTCACTGGTCTCCACTGCATGCTTCAATTCGGCAGCGAGTTGTGGCGGCAGTCCCTCGATATCGACATGCAAGAAGCCTCTGACTATCGTAGCCGTAGCTTCATCTCGCGTCAGTCCACGCGCCATCAGATATTCGACCTCCTCCTCGGCAATTTTGCCCACCGCCGCTTCATGTGAGAGGTCGACACCGGCTAACTCGCCCTTGAGCTCCGGGATAGCGTGAATGACGCCCTTCTCTGAGAGTATCAAGCCGCGACATTCCAGATGTCCCTTAACATCGGGGGCGCTGCCGCCTATATAGCCCCTCGAGATAATAGTGCCGCCGGTAGTTACAGTTCGCGCAATTACCTCTGCCCGGGCGCGTTTTGCCTCCAGAAGAACCCTGGAGCCTGTATCCAGAGTGCAACCCGGAGGAGATACCAGAACGCTGTTGAACCTGACGATAGAATTCTCGCCCACACAGCGCGCCACAGGATACATCTGGAGCGTGCGCACTGGCTTCATGCTGACGTAATTACTGAGGAAAATCCCGTTTTCCTCTATTACGGCGCCGCTGCGAGGTCGGACAGCTATCTCGGGAGCCCAGTTATGAATCATGGTGAAGGTTAGCTTCGCCCCCTTTTTGATATAGAACTCCGATATGCCGATGTGCAAACCCGAAGCACTCATAGGGCTGGTAGCACAGCCTGTGATTATATGAAGCTCCGAGTTCTCCTCGGCAATGACAATGTTATGTACCTTCTGTGCAACATTACGATGCGCCAGATACAGGCACGCTTGAACGGGATAGACCGCTTTAACGCCCGGAAGCGACCTGATGAAGTAACCGTTATCCAGACTCAGCTCGGCGTGGGCGGTGAACTTATCGGCATCAACGCTGACAGCGCGCCACCAGTAATCCTCGAGCCAGCTGTAGGACTTGAGAGCCTCGGTTATGCTCATCACCTCCAGCCCTTCCTGACCGGAGGAGCTGTGAACCACCGAGTGGTCCATCTGGACAAAAGTGCCGCCCCTCTGGCGCACATCATCGAGAGTAACACCGACTTCCATCATGCGCCCTTTGTCTTCGGTGGTAAGCTTCGACGGCTCTTTCTGATATGAATGCTCGACAGCACCGGCAGAATATGCGCCTATATCGAT
>VGNW01000176.1 GCA_016865955.1 Chloroflexota bacterium
TGCTTTCGCTTCCTCTAAATCATCCTTGCCTGCGATTGCGACCTCGAGTAGTTGACATAACTTATCTATTCGAGATAAATGGCTGTCGAGCTCTCTGCGAGTTCGGATACCGGATGCCACCAGCGCGCCCTGGGCAAGGTCTGGCTGGGGAGAGTTTAATAGTCTCTTTTCCAGGTTAGTCAGTTTGAGCTTCATCGACGTTAGTTTAGCATGACGTAGTGAGAAGAGGAAGTGCCTCAGGTTTTACTCGGGGAGTGCTCCTGATATAATAGGGCAAACTGGAGGAGTTCGTTGGTCGTTATCGGCAAGGAGATTAAAGCTTCTCTTCCGGCAGAGGTGCTGTCTCTGGTGAGGGCTGCGGGCAAGCTGGCTGCCGAAAGGGAGCAGAAGCTGTATCTCGTCGGCGGCGTCGTGCGAGATATCTTCTTGAAGCGGCGTAATCTTGACCTCGATTTGGTGCTGGAGGGAGACGCGCCATCGCTGGCGCGAGAACTGGCTAAGACGAAGGACGGTAAAGTAGTTACCCATGACCGTTTCGGCACGGCTACTTTCAGGAAGAATGAAATCAGCATCGATATCGTGACTGCTCGTTCCGAGACTTACTCCAGGCCGGGTGCTTTGCCCACCGTCAAGCCGGGTATGATCGGCAACGATTTGTTCCGGCGGGATTTCACCATAAATGCTATGGCTGCCAGCCTCGAGCCGGCTCGCTTCGGCAAGCTTATCGACCCATATGGAGGGAAAGACGATTTAGACCGCAGGCTGATCAGGATATTGCATAAAGATAGCTTCAGAGACGACCCCACGCGCATCTGGCGCGCCATACGGTACGAACAGCGCCTTGACTTCAAGCTGGAGCAGGAGACGGAACGGCTACTGCGTCACGATGTTGCCATGATTGGGAAGGTGAGCGGAGACCGTTTGCGCCATGAACTGGAACGAATTCTGGAAGAGGATAAACCTGAGAAGATGCTACGCCGCGCTGCGGAGTTAGGTGTGCTGCAACAGTTGTTGCAGTCTCTCGAAGGCAACGGCTGGCTTGCCCGTCGATTTCAAGAAGCTCGCAAAATAGATGTCACGGATAAAACTAAGAGCGCAATTTACCTTGCGCTGCTGGCATGGCGTTTGAACAGTGAGAACATGGAGGCTTTAATAGAGCGTTTGAGGTTCGGTAGCGAGGCGTCACGGGTGTTGCGGGATATTCCCGAAGTAAAGCAGACTCTGCCTGCTTTGACGGTTGGGAGGATTAAGCCTGGCGCTATATGCCGACTGCTGGAGCCTCACCGTCAGCAGACTATCGTAGCCGCTTCGTTAGCAGCGGATTCGGCGCTCGTTAGAAGAAGACTGAAGCGTTACCTCGCTGACCTCAGGTTCGTGTCGCCCAGACTCAGTGGCGAAGACCTGAAGAGCATGGGTGTGGCGCAGGGCAAAAAGCTCGGGGCGTTATTGAAGTTGCTTAAAGAGGCGAAGCTGGATGGCATGGTGAAAACCAGAGAGCAAGAGAAAAAACTGGTCAGGAAGTGGCTTAGGGAAGGTAAAGTCTAGGGGAGGTGGGATGGCGACGATATGCCATGTTTGCGGTAAGCCGCTGGATGAGACGTACTCAGTCAGTTGTATGAGGTGCGGTAGGGAGATTCACTATCCCACTGAAAAATCCGCCGCAGATGCCTGTTGTGCTGTCGTCACTCAGTTGTTTGTCTGCGGTCTGGCTTTTATCTGCAATTCCTGTTCTGGTCCACCCCCTAAATCCCCCAATCTTGGGGGACTTTAGTAATTGGGGGATACCCCCAAACCCCCGCCAAAGGGGCTTCGCCCCTCTGGACACCCCGTAAACGGCTAAATTTCCATTACCAAATATCATATCAGGAGGCTAATTTCTTACCCGTTCGATATTTTAGGATGAGGACTATCATAATCATGGCTTGGAGAGCACCCACGGCATTTCCTGCTATGAAAACAGGGTCATGCCTCGATACGCTGTAGATGAGATAGAAGACCAGAGATACCGTCAGTATGAGCCAGGAGGGTAAAGCCAGACCGGAGACATCGTGGCTCTTAAAGATTTTTATGATTTGCGGCAGATAGAATGTCTGTATCAGGGCAAAACCTACCCAGCCGATTATTTCCATCTCTCGTTCCTCATTTTCTAGCAGGACGCCAGTCCGATGCCATTCGCTCCAGTAATACGGCGATGTGTTTGGCGCCAAGTATGAAATCGGCTATCCTGATATGCTCATCCGGCGCATGTGGCCGGGAGCCGGCGTAGCTCACCCCTATCAGTGCTGTGGGCAAACCCAGTGTATCGGTGAAGGAATACATAGGACCGCTGCCTGCCATTGATGGGATGATGGCAGGTTCCATTCCATAGACCTCTCGGGCTGCCTGAGCAACGATACTGACGAAGCGCGAGTCGATGGGCGTCCTTGACGGGTTCTCACCCTCTGTTGCGGGAGAGATTGTTATATCTTCGAAGCCGTGGCTATCGAGGTGCTTTCGCAGCTTGCTCAGTATGTCGTCGGGGCGCTGGTCGGGCACCAGTCGGAAATCCAGCTTGGCATGCGCCAAGCAGGGCAGGACTGTTTTGGAGCCTGGGCCTGTGTAACCCGATTCCATGCCGCAGATATTCAGAACGGGTTCCAGTATATGGCGCGACCTGTAGTCGAATCCGGTAACTCCTTTAACGAACTTTTTCAGCCCCAGGCTCTCCTTTATCTCCTCCTCGTCCGATTGCATGGCTTTAACGGCTTTCGTCTCCTGAGAGGTGGGCGGCCTGACCTGGTCATAAAAGCCCGCTATACGTATGTTCTCGTCCATATCCTTCAGCGAAGCCAGCGCCCATACCAGACGCCATGCCGGATTGGGCACTATCGTGCCCATGGAGGAGTGAACATCCACCGATGCGCCCCTTGTCTCTAATTGCACATATAGTATGCCCTTAACGCCGAGGCTGACAGTGGGCTGGTTCTTCCAGTTCATACCGCCGCACTCCCAGATGCAGGCGTTTGCCTTGAGCAACCGCTTGTTCTGCTCCACAAACTTTGCCAGATGAGGGCTGCCTATCTCCTCCTCCCCTTCGATGACAAACTTCACTGAGATAGGTAATCTGCCTCTTACCTTGAGAAAAGCCCTGAGGGCAAGCAGCCGGGCGGCTATATCGCCTTTATTGTCAGCAACGCCTCGAGCGAAAAGCTTTCCTTCTCTCAAGGCAGGCTCGAAGGGCTTGGTCGTCCACAGCTCCAGAGGTTCGGGAGGCTGGACATCGTAATGGTTATAGAATAGAAGGGTGACAGGAGATTGACCCTTGATCTCTCCGTAGACCACCGGGAAGCTGCTGCCCGGCACGGGCAGCAGCTTCGGTGACACTGTATACTCCTTGAGCAGCTGCGCTGTAAGCCGTGCCATCTCTGCCATGCCCTTGCTCTGGGCGCTGATGCTGGGCTGTCGGCAGAGCCGCTTCAGGTCGGAGATAGCTTTTTCCCAGTGGTCGTCGATATAATCGAAAATCTCTTGCATATTCAGCCCCCGAGCAAAATTCCAAACTCCAAAAAATTCTTTAAACGCTCACCTTTCTGGCTTTGGGTTCGCGGTTGAGCCAACGCAGGACTGCACCGGACAGGTCTTTCGATGAGCCTTTGACCACGTGGCACGGTGGTATCGAGTCTAAAAATGTGGAGCCGTATCTCTTACTGAGCAAACGTCTATCGAGTATTACTACAGCGCCGCGGTCGGTCTTGCTGCGTATGAGTCTGCCGAAGCCCTGTTTAAATCGTATCGTAGCCTGCGGTATGGCATATTGCTGGAACGGATTGTCGAACATCTCGGCGCGGGCTGCGAATACCGGCTCGGTGGGCACATTGAATGGCAGACGGGCGATGACCAGCACGCTCAGCGCCTCGCCCACGACGTCGATGCCTTCCCACAGGCTGGCAGTGCCCAACAATACTGTTCCGGGATTTGCTTTGAAAGTAGCCAGAAGCTGCTTGGGCGAACCGTCCACCCCCTGAGCCAGCACGAGTATTCCCTCCTGCTCCAGCGTGGACTGGATTGCAGCCTGAGCGTTCCTTAATGCTGAGTGCGAGGTGAACAGTACCAGAGTGCGCCCCTTGCAGGAAAGGCAGAGGTCGAGCAGTACCCTCTCTACTCCCTGCTGATAGCCCGGGCTGCCCGGCTCGGGCACATCGTTCGGAATGTATATCATGGCTGCGTTGGGATAGTCGAAAGGCGCGCCGAGCAGAAGCTCATGGGAGTATTCCAGCCCCAGCCTGTTCTTGATGTAATCGAAGGTATTTTCTGTGCTCAACGTGGCGCCGGTTAGGATAACGGAGTCTTTGGTGGCAAACAGCGATTTCTCCAGAATCTTGCCCACGTTGAGCGGCGCGGTGTACATGCCCACTGCGCTGTTCTGCGTATCTACGGTGAGCCAGTAGATGCTATCTGGGTCGGGATGCGATATCACAGCATCGAGCCTCTGGCTAAGCTCTTTGGTTTGAAACAGCAGCGTGGACAGCTCGATGATAAGGTAATCATAGCCCGATACCTTGTTCTCACTCAGGTCTTCCAGACCGGTGTAAAGCTGTTCCAGCCCCTCAGAGATAGCGGTTAGAGTCAGGTTCAGGTCCTCCGCTGCAATCTCCACCCTCGACCAGCCGGGCTGCGCCCTGCCGGAAGGGGTCAGACGCAGATTGCGGTCGTATTCACCCTGGTCTGTAGCATGGTTCTCTACGAACTCGCGGAGCTTATCGAATAACCGGATAGAGCGAACCCGCGCCTTTTCCACTTCCTCACCGAGCGACTCGGCAATATTTCTGACCTGCCTTTGCCGGGATAATGCCACCGTGCTGCCGCGGAAACAGTCGTTAATCCAGCTCAGCAATCCTGTGCTGCGCTGTCCGCCCACCTCCTGTCTGAAATGGTTTAAGTGGTCGTTCAGGTCCCACTGGGTGATTTGATAGCCGAGCTGCCTTGTGGCAACCTCTTCGAGATGGTGAGCCTCGTCAATGA
>VGNW01000177.1 GCA_016865955.1 Chloroflexota bacterium
CTGCCTTTTCTTAGCTTCGAAGGCACAATCCCTCACCCACCCAGAGTAGCAATAGAAATCCAGGATAAGGAGCCGGCCGGCTGGGCGCATTCCCTTCTTTCCGCCTGGGGAGATGCGGTTAAAGACCCGGCGCACTGGGCTAAGAAGGCTGTGGAGTTCGGCGCTGAGATTATCGTCCTGAGACTGGTAAGCGCACACCCCGAATCGGGAAACACCGGCGCCGACGAAGCCAAGAAGACAGTGGATAAGGTGCTTTCCGCAGTCGACCTGCCACTAATTGTCCTAGGTTCCGGTGTCGCCGAAAAAGACAACACTGTGTTGGCAGCGGTTTCCGAGGCGGCGCGGGGGCAGCGTATTGCTATCGGCAACTGCGAGGAGAAGAACTACCGTACTGTCGCCGCTGTGTGTATTTCGGACGGACACATTGCCATCGCCAAGTCGCCGCTGGATATAAACCTGGCTAAACAGCTCAACATCCTGCTCACTGACATCGGCGTGCCTGCCGATTCAATTATCATGGACCCCGATACGGGAGCACTGGGATACGGCTTGGAGTACGCTCTCTCCATCCGCGAGCGCATCAGGCTGGCTGCTCTCGGCGGCGATGCCATGGTAAACATGCCCATCATAGCACATGTGGGAGTAGAAGCCTGGCGTCAGAAGGAATCTAAGGCAAGTCAAGGAGTACCACCTGCGTGGGGTAGCGTGGAAGAGAGAGGCTTAGCCTGGGAAGAACTTACTGCTATCACTGTTATAAACGCCGGCTCTAACATTATTTCTCTGCTACATCCCAAATCAGTAGAGCGGATTAAAGCCACTATCGGCAAACTGATGGGGAAAAAATAGGGGAAAGGAGACGGAACAATGGCATTAACAGGTATTCAAATATACAAATTCCTGCCCAAGACGAACTGCAAGGAGTGCGGCCAACCCACCTGTCTGGCCTTCGCCATGAAGCTGGCAGCAAGTCAGGCAGAACTTTCCGCTTGCCCTCACGTCAGCGAGGAATCGAAACAGGCGCTGGCAGCAGCATCAAAACCGCCGATTCGCCTGGTTACCGTGGGTGCGGGAGACAAGAAAATCGAGGTCGGCAACGAGACAGTCTTATTCCGCCATGAAAAGACCTTCGTCCATAAGCCCGGACTTGTGGTCAGAGTCAAGGATTCCATGCCGCTGGATAAGGTCACCCACCTGGTGGGTGAGGTCAGCAGCTACAAGGTTGACCGAGTGGGTATGACCTTCGGCATAGACGGTATCGCCGTGCAGAACGACTCCGGCAATGCCGCAACCTTCGCCAAATGCGTCGAGGCGGTTGCCGGCAAGACCACCCTACCTCTTGTCCTGATAGCGACAAATCCCGATAGCATGAGCGCAGCGCTGGAGAAAGTTGCCAAGGCTAAACCAGCAATCTATGCTGCCAACAAAGAGAACATCGAAAAGATGGTGGAGCTGGCTAAGAAATATGCCTGCCCGCTGGCAGTAAGAAGCTCCGACGGTCTGAACGAGCTTGCCGAGCTTACCGAGAAAGCTGCCAAGGCTGGAGTTGAAGACCTCATTCTGGACCCGGGCGTTAGAGGCTTCGGGGACTCACTGGTCACTTTGACACAGTTGCGCAGGCTGGCTCTGAACAAGCGCTTCGAACCTGTTGGTTATCCCATAATCACCTTCCCCGGCGAAGGCGCGGCTTCCGCACAGGAAGAGGCTGTTCTGGCGGGACAGCATATAGCCAAATACGGAGGCATCATCGTTCTCGACCACTTCTCGCCCGCTATAGCTTATGCCCTGATAACACTGCGGCTCAATGTTTACACCGACCCACAGAAGCCGATTCAGATGAAGCCGGGGATGTACCAGATTCTGGAGCCCAAGCCGACCAGCCCGCTCTGCGTCACCACCAACTTCTCGCTGACCTATTTCTCCATAGCCGGAGAGCTTGAGGCTGCGGGCTGGGCTTCCTGGCTGTTGGTTTGCGACACCGAGGGTCTATCGGTGTTGACAGCCTGGTCTGCCGGCAAGTTCGATGCCGATAAGATTGCCAAGACAATGAAGGCGCAAAACGCTGCCGAGAAGGTAACCCATCGCAACGTGGTTATACCAGGCGGCGTGGCCGTGCTGAGAGGCGAGCTCGAGGAGGCGCTGCCCGACTGGAAGATTATGGTAGGACCGCGCGAAGCCATGGCAGTAGGCGGCTTCCTCAAGGAGCACTGGAAGGTCTAATAACTCCGGATAATAAAAGGGGTAGTGGGGCTTCAAGCCTTCTACCCCTTTGGCAGTTTAGATTAAGCTTTCAGCTATCAGCAGGCAGCGGTCAGTTAATAGAAATATGATAGCTGACGGCTGAACACTCAGAAAATGACTACTACTATCGCTATCGCAGGCAAGGGAGGCAGCGGCAAGACCACCATATCTGCCCTGCTCATAAAATTGCTCTCGCAGAAGGGGGCTGTCCTAGCTATAGATGCCGACCCCGCCACCAATCTCTACCTGGCTCTGGGACTGCCCTTGAATGACACCGTGGGCAAGGTCAGAGAGCAGATGGCAAAGGCGGTCAAGGAAAGGACACTGGAGCCAGGCGTTGCCAAGCAGGACTACCTCGATATAAAAATAGCCGAGGCGCTGGTGGAGTCGCCGCAAGTAGATTTGCTCGCCATGGGGCGTCCCGAGGGACCGGGGTGCTACTGCGCCGCCAACAACATGATTCGCGCCTGCATAGACCGCATGGGCAAGGGCTACGACTATGTGGTTATCGACTGCGAGGCGGGCATGGAGCACATCAGCAGACAGACCACCAGGGATATAGACATCATGCTCCTGGTCTCAGACTTAAGCGTGAGAGGCATCCTTACCGCCGCCAATATGAAATCTCTGATGAAAGAGCTCAGGACTTATGTGGAGAAAGTCCATCTCGTAGTAAATCGGGGAACGGAGCCTCTGCCGCCTAAAATAGCGAAAGCCATAGAGGAATCATCGCTCAAGGTCATAGGTATAATACCCGAGGACCCTAAAGTGCGAGAGTTCGATGCAGCGGGGATACCGCTGGTCGAGCTTCCGGACGATTCGCTGCTTAAAAAAGCGGTAGCACAAATAGCAAAGAAGCTGGGGTTATTATAGCCATCAGCTATCAGCTTTCAGCGGTCAGCTTAAAGGGAATCTGATGGCTGAGCGCTGACCGCTCCAGTTTGGGATATGGAATTTCTACTTATTAGGAGGAACAAGATGCAGATGATCGGAATCGGCGAGTGCATCCACATCATCTCCAAGGATGTGAAAGCCGCAGTGGAGAGCCGCAACAAAGCCTTCATTCAAGATTTGGCAAAGAAACAGGCGCACAAAGGCGCCAGGTATCTCGACCTCAACATCGGACCGCAGAAAAAGGCAGGGCACGAGGTTATGCCCTGGATGGTGCAGACCATTCAGGAGGTCTCCCACCTGCCCCTTTCTCTGGATACCTCTAACTCCGCTGCCATCGAGGCGGGTCTTAAGGTCTGTAAGAAGAAGGCTCTTATCAACAGCACCGACGCCACAGAGGAACGCATGGGTGCCATGATGCCTCTGGCAGCTAAATATAACGCCGACCTCATTGCACTGACGCTTGCTAAAGGAGGCATACCCACCACCGCCGATGCCCGCGTCGAGCTTGCAACGGAGCGCATTTTCGTTGCCGCCGCTCAGCACGGCGTACCCGTCGAGAACCTCTGGCTCGACCCCCTGGTGCTTACCGTAAACGGCAACCAGGACCAAGCTCAGCAGACGATAAATGCGGTAAGGTTCTTCAAGCAGTTAGCCGACCCTCCGCCCAAGACCACCTGCGGCCTCTCCAATGTTTCCAATACCTGCCCCCATGAGCTGCGTCCACTGCTCAACCGCGTCTTCCTGGTAATGATGGCAGGCGCAGGACTTGATTCGGCAATCCTCGACCCTCTGGACGATGATTTGATGCATGCCATTCGCATCCTGGAGACCAGGGACGACTCCACGCCTCTGGGCAGGCTCTATCTGGGAATATACGATGCTTATGTGGCGATGGAGATGTTCGACACCAGCTCCGTGGATATGAGCGATCCCAAACTGATGGAGGTTGCCAAGACCGTGAACGTGCTGCAGAACAAGACGCTCTACGCCCACGGGTACCTGAAGCTGTAAAAAGAGGTTACTTTCTGCCGAAGCCCTTCTCGAGCTGAGACGAGCTGAGGTGAACCATGGTCGGTCTGCCGTGCGGACAGGTGCGGGGCTGAGACGCCTGCTCCAGTTGCCTTATTAAATCCCGCATCTCCTCTTGGCTCAATGCCTGCCCTGCCCGCACCGCCCCGTGACAGGCAAGCGATACCGCTATCTCCTCGCGCAAATCGCCCTTCTCCCCTTCTCCGAGAAAGTCCAGCATCTCCACCAGCGATTGCGCCACATTCTGTCCGCTGAGCAAAGCGGGCACCGACCTGACTAAATAAGTCCTCTCCCCGAAGTGCTCAATGCCGAAGCCGTACTCGGAGAGAGCCTCCGACTGCAACTCCAGCAACTCTTGCTGGCGCACCGTAAGCTCCACCGGCAGCGGCTGCAGCAGTCCCTGAACCTCAACTGCCTGCTTGACCCTCTGGTCGCGAATCTTCTCGAACAGCACCCGTTCATGCGCGGCATGCTGGTCTATCAGGTACATGCCGTCGGGCCCCTCGGCGATGATATAGGTGTTCGCCATCTGCCCCACCACTCGCAGAATGGGCAACAGACCGCGCGCAGGTGGAGGCCCGGCAGGTGAAGGTGCGGCAAGCGGTGTCCTGATTGCAGCAGCGTCGGCTTTAGCCTCGAAGGCAGGCAGGGGAGCAGGGGCAGGTTGCGTGCGAGGCGCGGTTTGCAGCGTATCCAGCGTGGGCATGGGTGATTGGGCAGTGAGCGTTTCACGGACAGCCTTCTGTATCGCGAAAAAGACATCTCGTTCGTTACGGAATCTGACCTCGCTCTTGGCGGGGTGGACATGGACATCT
>VGNW01000178.1 GCA_016865955.1 Chloroflexota bacterium
CCGCGTACTGTCGCATAGTCCATATCCTGCCCCGGTACATGGTTGACTGCACCCCTCTGGTGAAGGGATACTCGCCCGGGTAGCCGAGCTTCTGAGCATAATCAAAGCCCTGCAGGTCATCCGGAGTGTACAGAGGTTCGACCTCGATTCCCGAGTGGGTCAAAAAACGTTCTTCACGTTCCGGGTTTTTTTTCAGAGACGGCTTAAGTGTCTGTTCAAGCCATTCTTTCTTGGTTTTCCCTGTGCTCATCGTGTATTTTTTCCTCCGAAATTTCTTTCGTCCCTCAAAAGTGTATATCATCCATTTGGGGGTGTCAATTGGAAAATGGACATCTTCTCGGCAAAGAATTGCTTATCTGATATAATTAGTCAAAGTCTGCTGAAGAGGAACAATGGAACGCATCATATCGGCTAAATTGAAGGCAGAAGACCTCGCCCTCGATAAGGGACTGCGCCCCAAACGCCTGACCGACTTCATCGGCCAGGACAAGGTCAAAGACAACCTGAAAATAGCCATGACTGCTGCACAGGGCAGAGGCGAACCTCTCGACCATATATTGCTCTACGGGCCGCCTGGTCTGGGCAAAACAACGCTTGCCTACATTATCGCTGCCGAGATGCGAGTTAATATCAAGGTTACTTCAGGCCCGGCGATAGAGCGACCCGGCGACATCGCTGCTATTATCACCAATCTCAGCAAGGGAGATATTCTGTTCATCGATGAGGTACACAGGCTGAGCAGGGTTGTCGAGGAGGTGTTGTACCCCGTAATGGAGGAGTTCGCTCTCGACATTGTCATGGGCAAGGGAGCAGGTGCCCGAAGCCTCAGACTGAATCTGCCTCGCTTTACCCTTATTGGAGCAACAACTCGCTTCGCACTGCTCAGCCCTCCTCTACGCGATAGATTCGGTGCAGTATACAGACTCGATTTCTATGACGAGAGCGCTATCGAAGCCATTCTTGCCAGGTCAGCACGCCTTCTCGGCGTTGAAGCCGACAGGAAAGGCATAGAGGAAATCGCCAAGCGTGCCCGCGGCACTCCCAGGGTAGCAAACCGCCTGCTTAAAAGGGTCAGAGACTATGCTCAAGTAATGGGCAAAGGAATAATAACGGCAAAGATAGCGCTGGAAGCATTGGAGAAGCTCGAGGTCGATTCCATCGGTCTGGATGAAATAGACCATAAGGTATTGCGCACTATCATCCAGAAATTCAACGGCGGCCCTGTGGGGCTGGATACCATCGCTGCCGCTATCGGCGAGGAGGCCGATACGATTATGGATGTATATGAGCCTTATCTATTGCAGTTGAGCTTCCTGGAACGCACCCCCAGAGGCAGAACAGCAACCCGATTTGCCTATGAACATCTGGGGTTGCCTCCTCCTAAAAAGGGCAAACCGGACCAACCCACTCTCCTATAATAGGAACTGATTTTGAGGCTAAGGAATGTCTTCCGTTCTTCTCCATACCTGCTGCGGACCTTGCGCTACATATGTGGTGAAGTCTCTTCAGGATAAGGGGCTCAAGGTGACTGCTTTCTGGTACAATCCCAATATCCACCCTTTCACAGAGCACCAGCGTCGCCTTGAGGCTATGCAGACATTCGCCAGAGAAACAAAACTGCCTCTCATTATCGCTGAAGGCTACGATATACTCAAGTATTTCCAAGCCGTAGTAGGCCATGAGAGCAGCCGCTGCCCCGACTGCTATCGTCTCCGCATGATGAAAGCTGCCGAAACAGCCCGGCAGAGAGGATTCGATGCTTTCACCACAACCCTGCTTATCAGCCCATATCAAAATCACAGCCTGCTTCGTGAACTGGGCGAGAAAATAGCCGATGAGCACAGAGTTGAATTTCACTACGAAGATTTCAGGCCGGGCTTCCGTGAAAGCCATCGCATCTCGAAAGAGCTCGGCCTTTATCACCAAGGCTACTGTGGTTGCGTCTACAGCGAATGGGAGAGATACGGTAAGGAGAAAATCTGACTAAAAGATAATCTTCTTGGCAATAAGGCGGTCAAACTCACTGTCGGACAAGCCCAGCAGCCCTTTAAAAACATATTCGTTGTCCTGTCCCAGCAGCGGCCCGCTGCTCCGAATTTTACCGGGGGTTTCACTGAGCTTCAAGGGGATACCGTAATAAGCCTCCGCTCCCGCTTTAGGATGTTCAACTCTAACAACTAAATCCCGCTCTCTGAAATAAGCGTCGCGATACTGTTCTTTGGCAATTAAGAATGGTGCAGCCGCAACTCCAGCCTTCTGCAATATACTTGTGACTTCTTCAGGGGTATATTTCACAGTCCACTCCGTTATGATCCTGTCCAGTTCGTCTTGATTCAAGAGCCTGCTATACCTGTCGCAGAACTTATCGTCTTCAACCCATTCCAAATTCCCTGTAGCCCGGCAGAAGCTCTGCCATTCCTCCTCGGTTTTCACTGCAATCGATACCCACTTATCTTCGCCTCTGCACTTGTAAAATCCGTGCGGAGCCATCATCAGGTCACGATTGCCGCGAGGTTTCTGGATTCTGCCGTTCATAACATAGTCCATGAGCGGCTCTCCGAGCAGGGAAGTCGTTGCCTCCCACTCAGACAGGTCGATGTACTGTCCCTCGCCAGTTCTATTTCGATGAATCAAGGCAATGAGCATAGCAAGCGCCCCGTGGATAGCCGCTACATGGTCGCCGTAGGCGAACCTGGGCCCGCAGGGTATGGATTCATCGGGGTAGCCAACTACACTGTCCAGTCCGGCAAGCGCGGTGATGATAGGAGCATAACCTCTTGTACCCTTGAGCGGGCCGGTATGTCCCGCGAAGCACAGCGATACTACTATGATGTCAGGCTTTATTACCGCCAGAGATTCATAGCTCAAACCGTATTTATCCAGTACCCCGGGAGTGAAATTATCGCAGACAATATCGCTTTTCTTAATCAGCTCCTTGAGCAGGTCTGCGCCTTCAGGCTTGGTGAAGTCTACGGTTATGCCCTTCTTGCCGCGGTTTAACAGATGGAAAACAGGGTTGAACTCCAGTATATCAGGGTCAGCCGCCACGATTGCCTCCGGAGTCTTGGACAATAATTCTTTACGGCTGGCAGCCCCACCCATCCTGCCGTAATCTATTCTGTTGCGCGACTCCACCTTGATGACCTCAGCGCCCATGTCCGCCACTATGTGCGCCATCTGCGGCCCGGCCCATGCCGAACCGAAATCAACCACTCTATAGCCCTGCAAGGGGTACGATGCCATTTTATGCCAGCCTCCTGATTCCGAATATGCCTAAATAACCCCGCTTCTATGCAGCATCACCAGCTCTTGTTTGGAATAACCCAACCTTCCGCAATATATCTCTTCATTGTGTTCGCCCAGCAGAGGTGCAGGGCGGCTTAACGCCCAAGGTGTTCCGGAAAACTTATAGGGTGCACCGACATACTTGAGTGTCCCCGTCTCCGCTCTTTCCACAGTAGCAAAGAATTTGCGTTCAGCGAGGTGGGCATCGTTCATCTCGTCCTTCATATTGTAAAGAGGGGCAAACGGTATGGCATTCCTCTCGAAAAGCTCGAATAGCTCTTTCTTGGTGCGCTCGATGAACCAGGGTGCTAAGAGGGCGTCCACCTCCTCCGGATAATCGTCCTCCATGGCATGACGGTCTCTGTATTTGGGGTTCTTAGTCCACTCCGGAGTGCCCATCAACTCCAAGAATTTCAACCACTGTTTCAACTGAGGCGCGCACAGCGCCATATAACCGTCTTTACACGGTATGACTCGACGAGCGGGATACGTCCAGCCGCCGCCTATGTAGCCCTTTCTCAGGCTATCTCGGGCTCCGAAGGCGTGTATCGTTATCCCGAACCCAACATGATAAGTAGCCCAGACATCGGCTTCAGCTATGTCCACGTGCTGACCCCGGTGGGTTCCATCTCTCGCCAGAAGCGCCACCATTGTAGCCAGGGCGCCGCACATCGCAGCCTGATAATCCCCCTGAGATATCGGCATAGTGAGAGGTTCACGCCAGTAATGGCCTACAGACTGACTCACTCCACCTACGGCACAGCAGTTGATAGGGTAAGCCTTGTAATCGCGGTATGGACCTGTCTGACCGAACGGTGTAATAGATGTCACCACCAACCGGGGATTTATTTCTTTTAACTTGTGGTAGTCCAGTCCGAACTCATCCGCAAGAGCGGGCAGATTGTTTTCGACGACGACATCGGCATTCTTGAGTAATTCCCGAAAAATCTCCTGTCCTGTTCTCGTTCTTGTGTTCAGGGTTATCCCGAGTTTATTAGTGTTCAGATAAAGATACAGACCGCTCCTTTCGAGATGCGGGGTATCGTCGGGGAATGGCCCGTAGTCTCTTGATTCGTCTCCTTTGCCCGGCTCCTCGATCTTTATCACTTCTGCACCCATATCAGCCATCAGCTTGGCACAATAGGGTGCCGAGATAAAGTTGCCGTACTCGACTACCTTTAATCCCGAAAGCGCCTGCGCGGACATATTCCAGCCTCCGATTTCTAAATAGCGAACTCGCGCTCATTAGCTGGTGTTAAGTTGTTTTACTATCTTTTCACCCTGTTTTACAATGCGGTTGATGATTACTTTAACGCTGGGCACATCTTCAATTAATCCTGCCACCGGACCGCAGGCGACAACGCCAGCATCGACATCGCCTTCGAAAATCACCTTCTGTAAAGCCTCGCCTCCGATGTACGGCAATATATCGAAGATATTACAACCCTGTTTTTCCATCTCCAGCACCTTTTGAGTCGCCAGATTTCTGCGTACCCGGTAAGCCCTGTTCATAGAACGTTCTACATGAACGGTATCGGTTGCCTCGGTTTGAACCAGCCAGTCCTTGAATTTATCGCAGGCAGGACATTCCTTTGACGCCATGAGCCGTGTCCCTATCTGGACGCCGCTGGCGCCCAGAGCCAAAGCCGCTACAAAGCCTCTTCCGTCACCCACCC
>VGNW01000179.1 GCA_016865955.1 Chloroflexota bacterium
GAAGTTCATCGAGAAGCATACGGGCAGTAAACTGGACCTGAACGAACTGAAGAAAGCCTTGGATAACTCAAATAAGATGTTCCGTCTGTGGGATGAATATAACCAGTTGCGGCGCAATGTCCCCAGCCCTCACGGTTGGGGCATAGGCGGCCCCCAGTGCTTCTCGCAAGCCTGGGTGTACGAGGCGGGTACGCCTCAGGGTGTAGATTGGTTCAAAAAGCTGGTCGAGATAGCTGAAATAAATGTGAAAGCCGGTATAGGCCCCGTACCTGAGGAGAAGATAAGGCTGTTCTGGTTCGACCTGCTGCCCTTCGGCTGGGTCTTCGAGTTCCTGCCCTGGCTGGAGTCGGAGTGGGGGGCGGTCATGGTTATGGACATGTTTGCCAATTTCCCTTACACCATGATTGATACCTCGAGCGAGGAGCAGATGTGGCTGGGTCTGGCTAAAAGGAATCTGTTTGACTCGCCGATGGTGAGACAGGCGCGAGGTGTGGCGGACAATTTCGCCAACGACATCAGACGGATAGTGAAGGACTATAAAATCGATGTCGTGGTCTGGCCTGGGCACATGGGTCATAAAGACGGCTCGGCAACCGTCGGTATAATGAGGGAAACCTGCCGCGACCTCAACGTGCCGTTCATTCATCTCGGTCTCGACCTGTTCGATAAGAGGTACTCGACGCCCGACCAGATTAAAGACAAGATATCTCAGTTCTTCAAAGCTATGGGACTGGGTTAAGCAGCCGGGGGAAACCAGCAATCAACCCTGAGTGTTTCGAGGCCTGCTCACTCGCTGCACTCAGGGTTTTGGTTTAAAATAGCAGTTATAGGTGTTGGCTTCGACGGCATCGTTCTGAAAAGAGAAGAGGAATCTGACTCAATGTCTATCTTCGATGCCTACATTGCAAAAGTGGCTGAGTACATTGAAACCATGCAAGCCTCCGGCAGACGGGTGATGGTGTTCGATTGCTCGGGAGATAAAGAAAGGCTTCTAGTTGGTTTGCCTGTGAAAGTTGGTCCCGGCGCAGGCTCGGGAATAGTCCTGCGCGGAGATACTTTCGCCGAACTGGGAAGTCCTGAAGTCGGCTCCTGTGCCTTCCCGCTGTGGACTAACAATACAAATCTAATCAAGGATTGCCGAATCACTCTTGTTGGGCCCGACATCCTTGAATCGCGAGGGGAGAGTCTGCCCTTCGGTCAAATTATCATAGCGGCAGGGGAAAAGCTTGGTGATAAACAGCACTCCGCGCTGGACGAAGGTCAATATATCTCCGACCAGATAGAAGGCTACATGGTGAAGAGCACACCGGGACGTATGTGGACGAGAATAAGCAGCAAGGCTGCGGAGCAGGGGTTCGGTTTCGAGGCGCTGGGGAAAGCGCTCATGGGACTCTACAGGTCGCGCGTACCCGAGGTGGAGAGGATGGAGGTCGTTTTCATCACCTCGAGCAAAGAGGATATTGAAAAGCTGGAGGAAATCGCTGCGCAGGTTCGCAAGATAGGGAAGGATATAGTTAGAGAGAACTGGCTGGCTAGAGGTTATGATATACTTGAATGTACCTTTGGCTGGGACTGCGGGTCGTGTCCCGATAGGACTGTATGCGATGACATCAAGGAAGTGATAAAGGTGCGCAAGAAAGACGCTCCAGAACAGCCTGAGGCGAATAAGTGATTTCAGTACTAACTTTACATAAATCTGAGGCGGGAAGAGTTTAAGCATTGATGTCTGAGTTATATACTAAGCGCAAAAGGCTTATCGCAGTATGCGGCAAGGGCGGTACCGGGAAAACTGCGCTCACTGCCATGATGACCAGGATTCTTTTAGATAGCGGCGTAGCAGGCAAGTTGCTGCTCATAGATGCCGACCCGGCGATGGGTCTGCCCGGCACCCTCGGGGTGAAGGTCAAAAGGACAATGGGTCAGGTCCGTGAGGAGATAATAAAGACCGCACGGGGTACCGATAAGGAAAAGAAGGCTCAGTTAAGCAATATGCTTGACTACATGGTAATGGAAGCTATCGTCGAGACAGATAGATTCACTCTGCTGGCTATGGGGCGCACCGAAACCCTGGGCTGTTTCTGTCCGGTGAATAACCTCATGCGGGACGCCATAGAATCGCTTTCCTTGAGCTTCGACATTATAATAATTGATGGCGAGGCTGGCGTGGAGCAGATAAACAGGCAGGTTATGCGGCGTGTCGATACTCTTATTATTGTCAGCGATGCTACATCCCGGGGCATGCAGACGGCGGCTTTGATAAAGGAGATGGTGCAAAACGAACGCGTAATACAATGCGAAAACATGGGAGTGGTTTTTAATCGGATGCAGGGTAATGAGGGACTATTGAAACGGGCTGTCGGTGAGATGGGTTTGAAGGTATTCGGTTTCGTACCGCAGGATGAGAACGTAGCACGTAACGACCTTCTGGGTAAGCCCATACTTGACCTTGCAGCTACTTCACCTGCACTTGCCGCCGTTCGCGAAATTGTGATGAACAGCATTCTAAAATAATGCCTCGGCTCGGGAGCTAGACGGTGAATGAATAGGTTTCAGGTGGATTTTCAACCGCTGGGAAGGCGCGGGGAGTGCCGGGCTGACCAATCGCTGCTAGAGTGTGCCCGACAACTGGGCGTAGAGCTGGTAAGCCTTTGCAATGGGAAAGGAACCTGCGGGCGATGTAAAGTACAGGTGCTGTCCGGCGAGACAACTGCTCCAACGTCCGCTGAGTGAGAAGCGCTTTCATTATCGCAACTGGAATTGTGGCTGCCTCCGCAGCTAGCCAAGGTCATCGATATAGGCAGAAAGTGGATGCCGAAGGAGATAACCCAGAGGATTAAGGAGTTCGGAGACCTTTCACTGCTGTCAGTGGCGATACAAACGTGTAGAAAATTGCTGCGGGTATGGAGCAGCCTTGAGAGTACTTGCTGATGCCCTTGCCAGAACTTGTGAATGTAGTAGCCGGCAAGGGCAGTTGAAATAATGACTGATAATGCGTTAAGTCACCTCAATGCTATTGAATTGTGCAATATGGTGAGTGGCCCTTATTGCACTAAGCTGTTAGCTGATTTCGGGGCTGAGGTAATCAAAATCGAGCCCCCTATCATCGGCGATCCTGCGAGAAGGCGGGGTCCCTTCCTGCATGGCATGCCGGACCCCGAATTGAGCGGCCTTTTCCTGCACTTGAACACTAACAAGTTGAGTATAACGCTGGATGTAGCTACAGAAACAGGGAAAGGTATTTTAAAAGAACTGATAAAGCAGGCTGATATATTCATTGAAGATAACCCTCCCGGCGTGATGAAAAAGCAAGGATTGACATACAATGATTTGGAGAGATTGAATCCCCGGCTTGTAATGACCTCGATCACGCCCTTCGGACAGACAGGGCCTTACCGTGATTACAAAGCCTACGAACTGAATTCCCACCACGCCGGTGGCGAAGGTTCCCTTCTACCTATTCATTCTGACGATCCCGATAGGGAACCGGTCAAGCCGGGCGGTATTGTCGGGGACTGTGTATGCGGCCTCAGTGCTGCCCTGGCGACTCTGACCGCAGCTTACTTTATGAAAGAGACAGGTATAGGGCAGCACATAGATGTTTCCAAGCAGGATGTGTTAATGTCGCTGGTTCAACATCATGTTTGCACTTTCGCAAATCTGGGTGAGGTGCACCATAGATTAGGGAAAGGTTTCTTGATGGTATTACCGATGGAATGCCAGGATGGTTTTGTAATAATAACCGTTGTGACCGATCGCGAATGGCGCAGCCTTGCAGAATGCATGGGGAACCCATCGTGGGCCCTGGATGAGAAGTTCTTATCGTGGGCAAATCGTCACTGGTACGCCGACGAAATAAATCCGAGAGTGCAAGCCTGGGTTCGGCAATTCAAGAAAGAGGAGCTTTTCCACAAGCTGCAGGCTAAGGGTGTGGCGGCTGCGCCTGTCAACACAGCCGAGGACCTTGCCCAGTCCGTTCAACTGCTTGAACGGGGATTCTTTGCTGACATTGAACACCCTCTGGCAGGGACACTCAGGTATCCTACAGCGGCATATCAGTTTAGCAGGACTCCCTGGACAGCGATGCGACCCGCTCCTCTCCTAGGCCAACATAATGAGCTGGTCTATCACGGTCGTCTGGGATTCAGTGAGATTGAATTAACAAAACTAAGAGAAGCGGGTGTGATATAAAGAAAATCGCAGCCAATTTGAACAGGACCGCTTTGCAGGGAATACGGGTGGCTGACTTCTCCTGGTTGTGGGCAGGAGCCTATGCAACCGGGCTTATGGCGCTTATGGGAGCCGAGGTCATAAAAATTGAAAGCATGACTTCCGTTGACCAAACCCGGGTAATGAGTTTCACCATCGGAAAGGCATTCGAGGGTGTGGAGAGCTCCTATGTATTTAATGCTATAAACTTGAACAAGCTTTCTGTGAAACTAAATCTAAAAAAACCGGAAGCGATTGATTTGGCTAAAAGGATTGTACAGGTCAGCGATGTGGTTGCCGAGAATATGCGGCCCGGCACTATGGAGCGTCTGGGCTTAGGTTACAACGTGCTCACAGCTGTGAAACCCGATGTTATTATGCTTGCCTCTTCAGCCTTCGGCGGGAAAGGGCCGCAAAGAACCTACGGAGGCTATGCTCCGAGCTTCGCATGTGCTAGCGGACTGGCTAATCTAACAGGATATAAAGATAGAACGCCTAACCCGATGACAGGCTCGACTGACCTTATGAGTGCAATTACCAGCGCATTCGCCTTGATTGTCGCCCTGAACCACAGACAGAATACGGGCTCGGGGCAGTACATAGATTTATCGTCTGTAGAGAGTCAGGCGATTCTGGCTGGAGATGCGATTATGGAGTACCTTATGAACGGTAAGATACAGCACCGCGACGGGAATCGGGATAGAATAATGGCTCCCCATAATTGCTATCGGTGTCGGGGCGATGATAAGTGGGTC
>VGNW01000180.1 GCA_016865955.1 Chloroflexota bacterium
GGCGCGCTGCGCCTCTCTGTACATTATCTCCACATCTCTCTTTAGCTTTTCATCCAAATTCGGACTTGCCATAAGAAATTGGGCATATCCCTGGACAGCCGCCAGCGGATTATTCAATTCATGGGCGATACCGGCTGCCAGTTCGCCAACCGCAGCCAGCCTGCCGGCAAGACGAAGTTGCTCCTCAAGCCTCTGTTTTTCCTCTTCCACCCTCCTGCGCTCTGTGATGTCTCTGATTGAGACCAGGCCTGCCAGTTTTCCCTGATACTCTGTCTTCGTACCGACTGCGCTCACCCAGATTTCCCTGCCGTCTTTAGTTCTCGCCCGGAATTCGTGTATCTCGTGAAGATCGGCTCCAAGAACATCCTCTAAAAAAATCCGAACGACCTCATCTCTATCCTTCGGACACACGAAATCAAACGGGGCTATCCCAATACCTTCTTTTGCGCCGGCAAATCCAAAAATATCTGCAGCGGTCTGATTCGCCAGCACGACCTTCCCTGATTCAGCATCTATGACAATAAGCCCATCAAGAGTGCTTTCAAACAAGACTCGATAATTCCGCTCACTTTGACGTAAAGCTTCCTCCATTCGCTTGCGCTCCGTGATATCGCGGGCAATACCGATAGCCTCGACCTTGTCTGCTAGAACCACAGGGTAGGTGGACACCTCCACAAACACCCGACTGCCGTCCTTCTTAACCAACTCAAACTCATCCGGCCCCGTGGGTCTTCCGACAGCGTTAAAGTCCAGTACCCGAGTTGCTTTAGGCCAATATTCCGGTGGAAGAATCGGCAGTTCAAGGAAGTTTTTCCCCAGAAGCTCTTCCCGGGAACAATCCGCTATCCTGCACTGAGCCCTGTTGACATACAAAAATGTCCCTCTTGAATCGAATACAAAAATCCCATCGGGACTGCTCTCCAGATAGTTCCTCAGTCTCTCTTCAGATTCACGCAGGGCCACCTCTGCCTGTCTGCGTTCCGTTATGTCGCGAGCAACTGCCACAAGCTCTACCGGTGCGCTTCCCGTTATCTGAGAGATGGTGTACTCGATGTCTACAACGCTCCCGTCTTTTCTTTCCACCATGGCTGTGCCCCTGAAGAATCCCGATTCTCTTATCGAGGCAGATATTTCGTCTATCAATTTTGAATGGTTCATGTCCTGCTGAAAGAAAAATCCGGCTTTTTTACCGATTAATTCGTCCTTCGTATAGCCGTATATTTCCTCAACCCTTTCATTGCACCAGGTTACTACCCCGCCCTTGAATTTAAACACTGCATCAGTGAGACTTCTGACCAGAGCCGAGTAGTGCTTTTCCGACTCACGCAGCGCCTCTTCAGCCTTGCGGCGCTCCGTGATATCCCGCATCACCACAGAGACAGCCGGCCTATCCTCATAGGCTATACGCCTGGCTCCGAATTCTACCAGACACTCGGTACCGTCTCTTTTTGTCATTATGAACTCGTACTGCTCCGGCACAGGCTCTCCGCGAAGCCTCTGCCTGTGCAACTCCACCAGCTTCTTCGTCATCTCTAAAGATAGAAGCTCATCTACATGTTTGCCGATCACCTCATCCCGACTGTACCCCATCATCTCCAGGATCCTGCCGTTGGCATAAACTATATTGAAGTCCTGTATAACGAAATAGCCATCGTGCATGTCCTCCACCAGGCGCTCGAACTTCCTTGCGGTCTCCTTCAGCGCTCCCTCGGCATCGGCTAACTGCCTCTCCAGGGCAAGTTGTCGAAGCACCTGCCTGATTACGGAGGGCAACACATCGAGAAATGCCGAATCCTTCACAAGATAATCCCGCGCCCCCAGCTTCATCATCTCCACCGCTACCTTTTCATCGCCCTGTCCGGTAAAGACTATGAAGGGGATAACTCTCCTTTTTTCTCTGAGCTTCTCAATCAATTGCCTGCCCGTCATATCCGGCAAACGGTAGTCAAGAAGCAGTAATTCAGGAACTTCGTTCAACATCATTTCCAGAGCATCGGCACCGCTTGAAATACCCTCCGTATGAAAGCCGGCACGCTGCAAGCCCTTCCGTATCAGATGCAATAAATCCTTATCGTCTTCCACAATCAAAACTGCATTAGATACGGATATATCATTTACCGCACAGTTGCCAGTTTTATTTTTTCTTGACATCTTTATAACTCGCCAAATGTAATCGGCAATTCATTGCTTTGCGATACACCAGCCGGCAGAGACACGAAGAACCTGCTGCCCTTGCCGGGTTCGGATTCCACCCATACTTTGCCGCCGTGTCTGTCCAGTATCTTGCGCACGATGGTCAGCCCCAGCCCCTCGCCGGGGCAACTCCCGGGGTCGAGACGGCGGAATATCTCGAAGATGACCTGTTTATCCTTCTCCTCTATCCCGATTCCGTTGTCCTCTATACAGTAGACCGTCTGTTCCTTATCTGCTTTGCCCCGAATCTTGATTTTGCCTCTGCGTTTGGGGTTGAGAAACTTCAGAGCGTTGTCCAGCAGATTAGAGAACACCTGGTTAATCTGGACCTCGTCTCCGTAACAGGGAGGCAAATCTTCAATCTCAACCTTTGCCTTTGCTTCCTTTATCTGAAACTCCACGGATGCCACGACATCAGCCATGAGCCTGTTCATATCCAGTTGCCTGATATTGAGCGCCGCGCGTCCCAGGCGTGACAGCCTCAACAGTCCCGATAACAGCGAGTCCATCTTGGCTGAGCCGGTCAGGATGTATTGAAATGCCAGAGGTATATCCTCATTAATAATAGGCGTCAGTTTTTTCTTCAGTTGTGGTGAAATACCTTCGCCCTTCAGGACCTCATTAATCTCTTTAAAGGACTGGTCGAGCTCTCTGGTGAAGCCCTGAATATTCACCAGAGGGGAACGCAAATCGTGGGAGGTTACGTAGACTATCTGCTCCAGCTCTCTGGTCTTATCAGCCAGCTCGGCGAGCAAGCGCTCCTTCTCCTTCTCTGCCTGTTTATGTGCGGTAACATCGCGAGCAACCACAATAACCTTATCGCGTCCGTTCGTCTTCGTTCGGGAAATAACATATTCTATGTCTGCCAGACTGTCATCTTTCTTCCTTACTACGACCGTACTGCGGAACACACCGTGCTTCTCTATAGACTCAGAGACCTTATTTACGAACTCGCCAGCATCCATATCCTTGGGAAGGAAGAAACCGGCCTTTTTGCCGATTAGCTCATTTCTGGTGTAGCCGTAGATGTCTTTGACCCGCTCGTTACACCAGACAAGCACACCTTCTTTGAACTCAAATACCGCATCGGCGAGATTTGCTATCAACGCCATATCGTTGTTTCGAGGCTCGGGTTTTATAGTGACATCCCGAGACTCAACCTGTTCGCGCGTTTGATTTCTTCTTGCCGCGCTCGGTGATATCAGAGACAACCGAACTCCATCCAATCCAACCCTCCCGCAGAACCAAGATGAGAATCAGAGCAAGTTAGATTTAGTCCTCTGCAGTGCGCTCGATTTCCGGGGCAGCTTCCTCTATATCTATGCAGCCCTGCCGTGCTGCCAGCACAACGGCATGTGTGCGGTTGCTTGCACCGAGCTTACGTTGCACAGCGCTGACATGGTTTTTAATAGTCTGCTCGCTGACATAAAGGACGCGGGCAATTTGCTTATTCGAGTAACCTTCTGCCACATACCTGAGCGTCTGCGTCTCCCTGGGAGTAAGCCCCGTACTGAAGGGGTCCAGGAAGGGGAACTCCTTCATCTGTCGCATGGCTTGTCTCGCCATCCTGGCTCTATCGGCAAAAGCACCGTTCGCAGCCCAGTCTTCATCTTTGATTGTCTTAACGGAATTAACGAACTCATCTGTCGAGGCATTTTTCCCGAAGTGATAAATGGCACCCGACTTTATTGCATGCAACAGCTTATCATTACCGTTGCATTGATTGACATCATGGCTGCCGCCTTCGACTTTCTGATGACCGAAAGGTTCGACAGGCAACACAACCATCTTGGTTGAAAGGGTCTCCAGTATTCTTGTCAGAGTCTTCATGTCGTCTCTATACTTTTCGACAATGTCATTAAGCTCGCCCAGCATCAACTCGTGTTTCGCACCTTCTTCTTGCTTGGTTGTTACCATTTCCGCTATTAACCCTGCCATTTCATTCCTCCTTGTTTGATTTCTCGAACTTACCGAAGCTGTCAACTATTGAGCTATATTAGACATCTGTTTCGTTACCTCGGAAGTAAGCTCGGCAAAGAAGTTCACGCCGTTAGCGAATATCGAAGCTATGCTATTCCCAATCACTCCTTGCTCCTCAACCGCAATATTGCCTTCCCCATTAACCCATGCTATGAATAGCTGCTGAAACAGGGTAAACAGGTCGACTATTGCTTTTGCCAGATAATCCATTTTTCTCCCCTCCTTCCTGATTTTGTCTCAAATTTGCAGACTTCACTGTTCTTCACATATTCAAACACGCTTAAGGGAATGAAACATTGGCGCAATTCTTATTTTCTGCACCGAGAAAAACTCTAAAAGAGCCGCTGTCTTATCGGGGTTTCCCCTAGTCCGAAGCTGAGGTTATACATGAGAAGCAAAAATAACCGACTGTATTAAACAATCGGTGAATTCGCACGAAATTACCGGAGCATATAATTTATAGCAATCTCAACAGCTTCAGCAGAGCGTCTCAGGCTGTGGGGAAATGGTCATATCGGGGTAACCCGAACAGGGTGGATTAATAGCGACAACACTCGATTTGCGGGCATAACATCGACCACGAAAGATTACCTGAAAGGGTGTTGCCATATCACAGCCTGGCAAGAGTAAACTATTAGATGTGAGGGGAGGAGGATTTATGGCTAAAATCAGAGTTCTTCTCG
>VGNW01000181.1 GCA_016865955.1 Chloroflexota bacterium
TCACGAAGGCTTCATATGATACACTCCGAGGTCCGCCAGCGATTGGAGGAGCGGGAGGAAAGCCTGTCTCCATACGCGGCAAGGAGCAGGCTCAGTAAGGGTAGAGTGAGGGCTGAACCACCTTCACCGATGCGCACCGAGTTCCAGAGGGACCGCGACCGCATTATTCACTGCAAAGCGTTTCGGCGGTTAAAACACAAAACACAGGTATTTATCGCCCCGCTCGGTGATCACTATGTTACAAGGCTCACGCATACCCTTGAAGTATCCCAGATTGGCCGTTCCATTGCACGCGCTTTGAATTTGAACGAAGACCTTACCGAAGCTATATCACTGGGGCACGACCTGGGTCATACTCCATTCGGACACGTAGGTGAAGAGATGCTCAACGAACTCTATCCCAAAGGATTCAGGCATAATGAACAGAGTTTGAGAGTAGTTGAACACCTGGAGCAAGAAGGAAACGGTTTGAACTTGACCTGGGAGGTGAGAGAGGGTATCCTTAAACACTCGAAGATCAGCAAACAGGATATACTGGGGGATATGTGGAACCTCCCCAGTACTCTGGAGGCTCAAATCTGCAGGATCGCAGACTCAGTAGCATATATCAATCACGACATTGGAGACGCTGTAAGGGCCGGACTGATTACCGAGAATGATTTGCCACGATCAGCGATGAAGATCTTAGGTAAATCGCACTCAAAAAGAATAGACAAGATGGTTTGTGACATTATAGACCGCTCCTGGGCAGCGACAGGACTGGAGAATACAGGTGAACCTCCGATAATCGTAATGAGCCCCGAAGTCCTGGGGGCAGCGAACAATCTGCGCCAATTCCTGTTCCGGAAGGTATACGATGTGCAGGCAGATTTGAAGGAGACAAAGAGGGCCAGACAGTTAATCCGTTTCCTTTACAAATACTTTGTGGAAAATCCCGAAAAACTGCCCGCAGAATATGCTAACGCCGGTGATGCGGAACGCGGTATAGTAGATTACATAGCAGGAATGACCGATAATTATGCACTCGGGTTGGCTTCCGAACTGGGTGCTCCCAATTCTAAGACAACAAGGTATCTGTGATGAGCGCCATCGATGATATAAAACAGAGATTGGATATTGTAGATATCACAGGCAGTTACCTCAGACTTGATAAAGCCGGGCGTAACTTCAAGGCTCTTTGCCCGTTTCATCAGGAAAAGACCCCTTCTTTCTTCATCTTCCCCGACAGGCAGTCATGGAGATGCTTCGGCTGCGGTGCCGGAGGCGACGTTTTTGCCTTCGTGATGAAGAAGGAGGGCATTGACTTCGGGGAGACACTGAAGCTGCTTGCCGATAAGGCAGGAGTCTCACTGGAACGCAAGAAGGAGATTGCAGAGAGCAAACTGACGGACAGGCTCTACCAGATAAATGAGACAGCAGCTCAGTATTATTACAGGTTGTTAATCGAGGCTCCAGAAGCGGGCGCAGCCCGAGATTATGCGATGAAAAAACGGGGGCTTGCCCGCAACACTGTAGACGACTTCAAGCTGGGATTCAGTTCCGGCGAGGGCTTGAAGAAGTATCTCGCAGAACGCGGTTACAATGAAAAAGAACTGCTTACGTTGAGATTAATTGGCGAGAAAGATGGCAGAATCTACGATTTCTTTCGCCACCGACTGATGTTTCCCATCCTGGATATCAAAGGAAGGGTTGTTGGCTTCGGCGGCCGTGCCTTAGACGATTCACAGCCTAAATATTTGAACTCGCCGCAAACACCTATTTTCGACAAAAGCAGCATTCTTTACGGCATCGACCGTGCGAAGGGAACGATTAGAGATAAGAAGCTGGCGGTAATCGTCGAAGGTTACATGGATGTTATCACTGCCCACCAGTACGGCTATACAAACGTTGTAGGCTCAATGGGCACGGCTCTAACCGAGAAGCAGCTAAATATCCTGAAAAAACTGACAAGGAGTATAGCTTTCGCCCTTGACCCGGATACTGCCGGCGATGCTGCTACGCTACGCGCCATAGAGGTCGCAAGGCGCTCCCTGGACCGGGATGATTTGGAGATGCCGACCTGGCTGGGTACCACCTCCCGGCTGAAGGCAGACATGAAAATAATCCCGCTCCCTAAGGGCAAAGACCCCGATGTGTTAATAAAAGAAGAACCCGAGTTGTGGTCGCAACTCGTGGAAAATGCTTTGCCTTTAATGGACCATATTCTGGCAGTAACGGCATCAAGATTAGACCTGAGCAAACCCGAGGAAAAGTCACGAGCAAGCGAACAGCTTTTGCCCTTGATAGCCGAGCTAGATGACGACGTGCAGCGAGAATATTATCTGGGCAAATTGGCCGGTTTGCTTGGCATTAGCGAGAAGACGCTTGTAGGGATAGCGGCACGACTGCATAGAAGCCGCCGCGATAAGATTCCCAAGGCAGAGACCAAGGCTGCAGCCCCATCATATTTCGGAGACAGGCTTGAGGAATATACACTGAGTCTGCTATTACAGCACCATGAGCTCAGGGATAAGGTCAAGGAGCTTTCACCGGAACACTTTGAGCGGACTGAGAACAGGGAAATCTTCACTATTTGGTCTATGGCCCGGAACATAGATGAGTTACTGGATAAGCTGAATGTAGACCTGAGAGAGCATTTAAGCTATTTGCAGAATAGAGCCTTGCCGCCAGCGACGGATAAAGACCGGGAAAGAGCACTAATTGATTGCATTCTTCGCCTCGAAGAGAGAAAGCTATTAAACTTGAAAATACAGGAGGAGTCGCTTCTCTCGGATGCCGAGTTCGAGGGGAGAAAAGAAGATATAGCTGCATTACAGCAAAGAGGAGTTGAAATCAATTTAAAACTGAAAGAGACTTTTGAAAATGCTATGCAAATGACATCATCGTATAGAGAGGAACAATGAAAGACGAATCTAAAGACCTGGAAGAATTCCTTTATGAACAGGGTGCGTTTCTGCCTGAGGACCTCTATGCCTCTAAAACAAAGAAAGGCGATATCTTTGCTTCAATATCTAAATTTGAAAAGGCAGTAAAGCGTGAGGATGATATCTTCGCTCCCATATCAAGCCTGGAAGAAACGGTAGAGCAAGGGGACGAACTATATATACCTATTGCCGAAGGCAAAGCCGAAGTCACAGACGAGCTGGGTGTTCTGGCAGAAGAGCCGACGGACGCCGAATTGTGGGAAGACACTGAGGTCGAGGTGCTGGAAGAGGCAGTGCTTGAACTCGAGGAGATGATAGATGACCCAGTTCGAATGTATCTCAGGGAAATGGGTAGAGTTGCCCTGCTCAGTGCCCGGGAAGAAAAGACCCTGGCTAGAAAGATGGAGGAAGGCCGGTACATCAGGAGAATCGAGCAGGAATGGCTCGAAAAACACGGCCACATGCCCTCTCCCATAGACACTGCAATTGCCTTACTAACAAGACTGGGGCAAGCTTCTCGTCTAATCGCCGCAATTGGAGAGGAGCTGGGAATACCGCGTACTACGGGTGTAGCCCAGATGACCTCGAATACAAAACTAAGGGCTGCCATAGACAACGAAATCCAACAGCAGTTAATTAAAAAAGTCGGAGAGGCAACCAATACAGGCCCGGATGAAACGGAACAAGCATTGAAAGACCTCTCACTTCTAATCGGTATAATACCTGACGAACTGTTGAAAGCCATCGGAGAGAAATGCTCATTCGCCAAACTTAACAATTTAGTTACGCAACCCGAGTTCCGTAAAAATCTTGAGTCGTTGGAATCTCCACTGCATGAGCACTGGGAGCATGTCAAAGACGAGGGCGCCAGAGCACAACGACATCTAATCGAGGCAAATCTTCGCCTCGTAGTCAGCATAGCCAAGAAGTATATCGGCCGGGGCATGTCACTTCTCGACCTTATTCAGGAGGGCAATATAGGGCTTATTCGGGCAGTTGAGAAGTTTGACTATCGTAAAGGCTATAAATTCAGCACTTATGCTACATGGTGGATACGTCAGGCTATTACCAGAGACATAGCCGATAAAGCCCGCACTATCAGAATACCGGTGCACATGGTGGAGACTATAAACAAACTTATCCGAACAAGCAGACGGCTATCACAAGAATACGGCAGAGAACCGACCTCCGAGGAGATTGCCAAAGGGATGGGTATCTACCCTGAAAAGGTAAGGGAGATTATCAAAATATCGCAAGAGCCGGTATCGCTCGAGATGCCAATCGGCGAAGAGGAAGATAGTCATTTGGGGGACTTCATCGAGGACCGTTCCACCATGCCGCCCGCTGAGGCTGCCTCCCTTAATCTCCTTAAAGACCAGGTGGAAGAGGTTTTAGCTACTCTGACACCGAGAGAGCGTAGAGTTTTACAACTCAGATTCGGACTCGAAGACGGACGCAGCCGAACGCTTGAGGAAGTCGGCAAGGAATTTGGCGTCACCAGGGAGCGCATACGCCAAATCGAAGCTAAAGCACTTCGTAAACTGCGCCACCCCAGCAGGTCGAAAAAGCTGAAAGACTATCTCGAATAGAGTAAGATCACTCTCTCGGATTTTTGCTGGAAAGAACTGAGCAGACTTTACCTAGCGATAGCGGTTACTATGCACTGCACCGCTGAGTATCGGCTCGTTTACGTAGATGTCACCGTTCCGGATCTTTATGTTAAAACCGCACTCGGGATTAGTACAAACCCATACTTTGTAATGGATAGGCGCCCCCTGACTTCCGAAATCAGATAGAGGCACCAAATCGCCAGTATTGCATTTCTGGCATTTGGGGAAAACGATGTTCTCCACAGAGCCACCTCCCGCCTAATAGTGACATTCACAGTATATATCAAGCTGCCA
>VGNW01000182.1 GCA_016865955.1 Chloroflexota bacterium
GAAGAATTCATACCTTATCCTTTAGCTAATATACAAATCACCGACGCGATCTTGGTTGATTTGGCATATCTAGCAGGTACTCTATCAAGGTTGGGATTCAGCCCTGTTGATGGGGTTTTTGGTGATTTGCGTTCTCATGGGGACGATGTTGTCGTAGTGGATTTTGGAGAGGACCTCGGCCCACCAAACGCATCTTCCGGAAAAGACGACCATTTGTTTTCTTTGATTTTGGGTCAACTGAAGAGATGGGAAATTGATATCAGCCCAGATACGCTCAACAACATGCGAGCACATTTCCAAAGCGCCCAAAATAATACTCTTTAGGAGGATCAGCATATGAAGACTTTCGATGAAGTGGTCCCTATTCATGGGTTCTTGACAGATCACCATATTAGTGAGGCTTTGCAAAACGGATATTTGATTGAATGGGGCACGTTTGAAGCCTCGCTAGTTAGGCACGCCAGTTATACGCTGCGCCTAGGTGACACAGTTCATATTTCCCGTAAACCAAGCCAGAGCAAGAATGCGGGAACTGTGTTTGACATCGTTCGTCTAAGCCCTGCTAATCCTATTCTGCGTGTTCGGCCTGGAGAAACGGCGCTTTTATATTCTATGGAGTATTTGCGGTTTCCGCCCTCTGTCTTGGGTTTTACGGTTGTGCGTGGACTGCTTTTTACTCACCCTCTCGTTCCGGAGAACACATACGTTGACCCCGGTTTCACGGGTTCGCTGTACACAACAATCACAAATATCTCTGGTAGAGTTGTTGAACTAGAATATGGAATGCCAATTGCTCGATTGTTCTTCTATAAGTTGGCAGAACCTGTTGCCTCCCCATACAGGCCTGGTGCGGGTGTTGGCATCCCGCAGTATTTAGTCACACAGCCGCTACTTGGTCAGTCCTCTCCAGAAGAGTGCCAGAAAGAAACTTGGGAGAACCTTCTGCAAACCACTAGGCAGATGCCCGTTCTAGGAAATTATGTCCTGGAAGAGTTATTTAGAAGACTTCAAAGAAGACTGGAGGTTTTGTATGTCGCCCTCGTCTTATGGCCACTTATTTTGATATTCATAAACACTAATTCCTGGATTAGGCAGAATTTCGATTCCATTGTAGTGAATATTCTGGCCGGCATTATTGCGACGGGTCTGACATGGCTATTTCTGAAGCTGTGGGAAAGGATGAGGAAGTGATGTGCGGTGATGAATTTGCCATCGTGGGAAAGCAAGAGTTTCGCAGATATTTTCAGCCTTCACGTATTTTGATCGGCGTATTGCCTGCACCAACGCGGTCAGGTTTTAATCTAATTACTCTTTGCTATGATATGTACTGTTCAAAAACCCCTATCTTGATGGCTGTAGCGATTCAAAGCACAAATGCCTCTTACGAACTTGCACAATGCTTGAGCGAATACGTTCTGTCAGTTCCAGGCACAAGATTGGCTAATGAAACCCTCTACTGTGGAACAAAATCTATGCGAGAGACTGACAAGCTTTCAGACTTGGGACTAAAACTCAGCAAAAGCAAAGCTGTATCTGTACCAGGCTTGTCAGCAGCAATAGGGAATATCGAATTAGTTAAGGAAGCTATATTATGCACCGGCGATCATTTGATCTTAGTCGGCCAGGTTCTTTGCTTCAATATCAACCCCAAGAATGAGGATCTGCCGCTCTTATCCGTAGGTCCGAATACCAAAGGCTATAGAGTGCTAGTCCATAGTGGAGTACATCGAATTGCAGTTGCAGATGGTTGACTCGTCGCTATCTGCGAAGGTGATAGACTGGTGAAAAATCGCTTTGCTCATTCGGGCAAAGGATAAACCCAGAAAGCATGAGTTCAGTAGGAGGATATGGATGCTATTTCTTGCTGTTTTGAAACCAGATGGAGCTATCAGAAAGGCTTCCGGTGCTGGTATATTGAAAGGGCTTATGGACTCTGGCCTATGTAGATTGTGTTCCTTTAAAGAGGTTGTGGTTCCTGCGCAACTCCTTGCGGAGCACTATAAACATGTAAGCCACAGAGGTTTTTATCCTTGGTTAATAAGATATATGTCGTCGTATCCCTCTTTTGTGATATTTGTCGAAGCTGAGCGTGAGAATATCGAGAACATTCGACGATTGCTTGGGGCTACCAGAGCACATGAAGCAGAAGCCACTTCGTTACGGTACAGATACTGCCCATATGGCGGGGCTAACGGTGTGCATTTGTCCGAAGATGAAAGAGCAGGTAGGTTTGAGACAAAACTTTGGAGGGATACCCTGGGAATAAGAAAAGGCCAATTTGATATTCCAATAGAAGAATACATTGATGCTTACTTTGACAAACCTAATCATACGCTTGAACTACGCAGGATATTCTTCGAAATAGCAAAAGGAAATTCGAGTTTGGCTGAACAAGATAAGAGGATCAGGGAATTATTACGGGAAGAGAGCGTGGGGGCTTCTGAAGACCGAATTGAATTCTTATATTGGGTCTTAACCGATCAACTAGAATAGGGTGACGCGGCGCACCCACAGATGGTAGATAGTGCGTTCGCTCGTTATGCAAAAGCCGCCTAGCCACTCGCTGGAGCCGACCAGCCGTCGGCTCGCAAGCGGCCTCCGGCTGGCGGCTCATACGCCGCCCCGATAGCCAGCCGAAGCAAGCGAATCCATAGGACGAGGTATGAGGCATGTCACCCGATTTCTACACTCCGGAATACACAAGTAGCTGGGCCTTGGTTATCGGGATAAACAAATATCAAGAAGTATCGCCTCTCAGCTTTGCTCGTAGCGATGCCGAGGCAGTCGCCCAGCTTTTAGTGGAGAAGTTCGATTTTCCGGCCGTGAACGTAGCATTGCTAGTAGACGATAGTGCCACCCGAGAAGCCATTTTGGCACGCTATCTGGAGTTCACCCAAGACAAGATTGCTCCAAACGACCGCGTACTGGTGTTCTTCGCAGGACATGGATATACACACACCGGCCACCGGGGCGAAGTCGGCTTCCTCATCCCCACCGACGGTAACCCTGACAACTTAGCATCCCTAATACGGTGGGATGACTTAACCAGAAACTCGGAACTCATTCCTGCAAAGCACATGCTTTTCATCATGGACGCCTGCTACGGTGGGCTTGCACTGAGTCGCGCCCTCCTTCCAGGAAGCATGCGATTTCTAAAGGATATGCTCAAGCGATATTCGCGGCAAGTTCTTACAGCTGGAAAGGGCAACGAGCTCGTTCTTGATTCGGGCGGTCCGCTACCTGGTCACTCAATGTTTACGGGGCACTTTATACAAGCCCTTCAGGGTGGAGCCGCAACCGGAGATGAGATTATTACCGCCAATGGCGTGATGTCATACGTATATGAACGCGTTGCCAAAGACTATCAGTCTCGCCAGACACCACACTATGGTTTTTTCGATGGTGATGGGGACTTCATCTTCCGTGCACCAGTATTGAGCAAGCTCTTTCAGCAGTCGCAGCCACAGACTGATACCGATTATCTTGTCACCATTCCAATCCCGTCGGCAGACAGCACGTCAACCGACACACAGTTGGGCTTAGTTGACAAGGCAAAGGAATATCTTTCGGATGCACGCTGTCGAATAAAGCTCAATGACCTCGTGCTTCAAAAGTCGCGCGAAGTCATACCTCTGCTTTCAGACGAGCATTTCCCTGTTGATGCAAGGAATGTAACCGCAGAAGAAGTCGCTGACCGCCTCAGAAGATATGAGGTAATCACTCAAAAACTTCAGACTGTCTACATTCTCCTATGTCACTGGGGTGTCTCCGAGCATATCTCGATCATCAAGAACGTTTTGTCGCGCGTGATTGAACGTGATGGCTCACGATCCGGGATGGTAGCTTGGTTGAACCTCCGCTACTATCCGTCAATCCTGTTGATGTATTCGGGCGGTATAGGAGCAATCGCGGCGGCAAACTACGCGAGTTTGGCAGCTGTGCTTACTACGAAGGTTGGTTCGGCATTCACAAGCGACAATAGCCAAGAAGCCGTTTTGGAAGTTGGCCATGCTATGTTGGAGCTTGAGAGAGCCAATGTATTTAGGCTATTACCCGATCATACAAAGCACTTTGTACCCAGGAGCGAGTATCTCTTCAAACGCCTTCAACCCCAATTAGACGACCTTCTGTTTCTAGGCAAGAGCTATGAAGCGATGTTTGACCGATTCGAAATCATGTTGGCACTCGTTCACGCTGATTTGTTGTTTCAGTCAACCAATCGTGTGTGGGGGCCATTCGGCAGATTCGCATGGAAACATCGGAGTGGAGATTTCAGCATATACACCAGCGTCCTCAAGGAGGCTCAGGTTCAGCAAGATGCCTGGCCGCCTTTACGGGCAGGTCTGTTCGGAGGCTCTTTCGAGAGATTCAATGAAATTGCCAAGGCGTATGAGCAGCAAATACATGACCTTGGTTGGTATTAAAATCAGGCCTTCAATTTCTCGGCTGGCTAACCCCTCGCTGCAGTGGACGGGCGGCTACGCCGCGCCGAGATGACAAAACCAATTCCTATCTGTGGCGAACATCGCCTTCCCAAAGAGTGGCGTCCCATCACCTTTGAATACAAGGATGATGGCATCTCCATTCGCGTGCCTAACGTTTATGCATGGGTTTGTCCGGCTGATAATGAAGCCTCTTTTACGCCCGAGACGGTTGATGAACTCATTGTCACGGCACGGGAGTTGCTGGACACCGCCAAGCGGGCGCGGCAACGTCGGTCTGTACTGACAGAGTACGTTGTTTCCGTGGGGCAACCAGTCACCCTGCCAGGCACCGCCTAACAAGCGGATGGAGTTGACCA
>VGNW01000183.1 GCA_016865955.1 Chloroflexota bacterium
TGTGGCAGGGCGGTCGGACCTCGAGTTCGGCCCGAGATAGTATAATAAGAGCCGGTCAAAAATGAGGCTCATACGGTGGTGAACACCGAAAAAGAGCCGGGCTCGAGATGAACTGAATACGAAACCCAGAGGGCGCTGCACAAGCGCCCTCATCTTTTGCAATTAATGAACCTTCGACTGGTTATGTCAGGCGTAAATAGGATTGACAGTCATTCAACCTCAGATTACTATTTCTACGGATATCCCACTTGCTATAAGTAAGGAGTAAAGATGTCGAGTAATGCTGCCAAGTCACAATCTCTTTTCAACAAGATGTTGCGAGCCGCACAGTTGGATGTAAATTTCTACGAAGAAATTGAAGCCGATAAGGGGGCAAACCTCCAGGCTTTCACCGTAGTCGTCCTCGTCAGCCTGGCGTCCGGCCTGGGAACAGCTATCGGAGGGATTCTTACGCGCGAGGATGAACCACTATGGTTCTTGTGGGGTCTTCTGATTGGTATCGGCTCCTCCATACTGGGCTGGCTTCTTTGGTCTCTGGTTACCTATGCCATAGGTGTGACTATATTCAAAGGGCCTGAGACGGAGGCTGACTATGGCCAGTTACTGAGAACAATCGGTTTCTCCACTACACCGGGCGCCTTCAGATTCTTCTCCTTCATACCATTTATCGGCGGCGTCATCGCCTTCGTCGCATCTGTGTGGGCGCTGATTGCAGGCATTATCGCTGTGAGGCAGGCTCTGGATTTCTCAACTTGGCGGGCTATCGGCACCTGTATAGTGGGGTGGCTCATCTACATACTTGTTTTGTTCCTCATCCCCGGCTTCATCATGGGAAGGGAAATTCTGTTTTAAAAAAGCTTTGTTCGAATACAATAAAGGCAGGCTGGAGCGGACGCTCCAGCCTGCCTTTATTACTTCTACTTCGTTTCTCCCTGACCGGGAGTTTCTTTCGAGGTCTCTCAACAGCCGGGCTCACCGTAATGACCACAACAGTTCTGTCTTTTGCGTATCTTGGTAAAGTTGTTGCGAAAGACCAGTGCTATCTTCTTAGGAAAAGGCATGGGCGCCGACATATTGGTAAAGAAGGCTTTCATGTCTGGCATAGGTCCTCACCTCCTTCATTTGATTGGCAAGGATAAATCATTATCTGCTAATATGTCAATGGGTCTACTTGACACCACTATGCCGACTTGTTAGACTGCCTCAAGCTGGCTTTAAGAAATCGTTATGACCTTATCAGAATTTCTCCAGGTCTTTTTTACTGCGGCAGCTCCCATTTCAGAGCTTCGCGGGGCGATCCCTCTCGGAATAGTTACCCATGACATCTCCTGGCCAATCGTATTCGTAGTTGCCATCGCAGGCAACCTGCTGCCCATACCCTTCCTGCTTCTATTCCTCGACCCGATGACCAGGCTGCTGAGCAAAATCAAATTGTTCGAGAGGATAATCAACTGGTTCTTCGAGCGCACCAGAAAAAGGGGTAAAATTGTTCAAAGATACGAGACTATTGGGCTGACGCTCTTCGTCGCTGTGCCACTGCCGATAACAGGAGCCTGGACAGGCTCGATTCTCGCCTTTCTCCTCGGCCTGAGCTTCTGGCGCGCCTTTATCTCCATCGCACTAGGCGTGCTCATTGCAGGAGCAATAGTCACGGCACTGACCATGATAGGCTGGTGGGGTGCTGTCATCGCCGGAGTCGGCCTTTGCGTAATCGCTGTTCTGGCAATGCGTAAATCCTGAGCACCCATCATTCGAACAGAAATTTGTTGCTTAGTCAGAATCTTTCCATTCGCTATTGACAAACGATTGTCTTTCGCTAGTATGTATGCAGCACAAGTTTAGATTAGGAGGTCTGTATGGGCGATTTCTTTTCCTTCAGACGGATGATAACCCCCGTGATAATTCAGGTTATATTCTGGCTTGGTTTAATCGTCATCGTAGGATTTTCTCTGTTCATTTTAATCGGAGGAGACGAAGCCTGGGCCAGGGTGTTAGGAGTTATCTATCTTATTCTGGGGCCAATCATGTGGAGAGTCTGGTGTGAGATAATGATACTATTGTTCAGAATGAGCGAGACCCTGACCGATATCAGAAACAACACAAAACCAAAGTAATGCCGCCGGACTGTCCAGAACCGGTCGGCAACAGATTGCATGAAAAAAAGCAGGGGCGTTCACTTGAACGCCCCTGCACACATTATTTCTGGTTCAAACTCTAGCCGGCGATAAGCTCTTTTACCTTATTCGCAAGCGGCGGCAACACCTTCTTGTAGTCTCCCACTATGCCATACCGTGCCACCTTAAAGATGTTAGCCTCGGGGTCTTTATTGATAGCAACGATGTTCTTTGCTCCGGAGCACCCGGAGAGGTGCTGGCTGGCGCCGGATACCGCCACAGCGATGTAGAGGTTGGGGCAAACTATTTTGCCTGTAAGCCCTATCTGCATGGTCGCCGGCACCCATCCATTGTCGCAGGGCGGTCTGGTTGCTCCCACAGCGCCGCCAAGCATCTTGGCAAGCTCCTTAAGCGGAGCGAAATTGTCTGGGCCGCCCATGCCTCTGCCTCCACAGATGATTACACCGGCGTCCTCCAGTTTCACACCCTCCACCTTTTCTTTCACTCTCTCCACAAACTTCGCTCTTATTTTTGCAGCATCCAGCTTGGGGTCAAAAGTAACGATTTCGCCGCGCGGCAGCGCCTCCATGCACTTCGCCCTCACTGTAGCCATCTGCGGTCTGGTTTTCTCGCAGACCACCTCTGCCAAAGCATTGCCACCGTAGACCGGCTTTACCATCACCATCAGCTTTGTCTGAGAGTCGATCTTCAGGTCAAGGCAATCCAGTGTAGCGCCTGTTCCCAACCTGACGGCCAGTCTCGGAGCCAAATCGCGCCCTAGGGGAGTCTGCCCCATGAGCAGTATGTTTGGCTTCGCCTCCTTGCAGAGGTGATCCATCGCATACAAATAGGCATCGGTTACATAATCCTTGAGCAAGGGGCTCTCCACCACATAGACCTTGTCTGCGCCTAAGGCTATGGCGTCCTTTGCTGCGCCGCTTACCTTATCGCCCAGCAAAGCCACCGCCAGTTTCTCGCCGAGGCTATCGGCGAGCTTTCTGCCGATTCCCAGAAGTTCACCTGTTATCGAAGCTAAAGCGCCGTCTGCGCACTCTCCAACTACCATAACTCCTTTGTTATCGGACATTCGAATCTACCTCCTTAGCAATTGTGAGGAATTATTTATATCAGTTTGACTTCCCTTAGCTTGAGAGCCAGTTTAATTGCCATTTCTTCTTCATTCTCGCCGCCAATAACCTCGCACTTGGATTCCCTTACAGGAATATACAGTTTGAGCATACTGGTCTTCGCTCCGGCGGCTCCGACCTTGGATGCATCAGCGCCGATTTCCTGAGTGTTCCACACAGGCACCTTTTTCTTGGCAGCAGCCATAATTCCTTTCAAAGGAGCATATCTGGGCTCGCCCAACTCATTGCTGACAGTTATCAGCACGGGCATCGAGACCTCTACCACCTCATAACCGTCCGGGAAAGCTCTCTCTACCCTGGCTTTGCCATCCTGAACCTCGATTTTCTTCGCCAGGGTCACGCTGGGTATCCCCAGAAACTCGGCAATGCCGGACCCGACCTGACCGGCATCGAAATCGCCCGCTTGCCTGCCGCAGAAAACAAAGTCGAACTGACCTATCTTCTTTATTGCCTGCGAAAGGACATACGCAGTAGAGGTGCTGTCCGAGTTTTCGAATGCCGGGTCGTTGAGCAGGAAAGCCTCATCGGCACCCATAGCCATTGTGTGTTTCAGAATTTTCTCCGCCGACGGGGCTCCCATGCTCATGACAGTTACCTTGCCGCCCTTGGCATCCTTTATACGGAGAGCAGCTTCAACAGCCTGTTCGTCGAAGGGGCTTATCACGGGTGGTTTGTCTTTTGCGGGGATTGCTCGCTTAGCCACGGGGTCGATGGCGAAAGCCGAAGCGGGGGTTTCAGGGTCGGGAATTTCCTTGATACATACGATGGAATGCACTGTCTTCCCTCCTTAAGTAGACATGAAAATGGCTTTAGCTCCAGCAACCGGAGCAAAGCCTTGAAAGCCATCTAAAATGATAGCATCCTATGCTATCGAGTGTCAAGCAAAACCGACACTCCGTTAATTCACCCGGATATATTCTGAAATCCGTATCCTCCGCTACTTGAATAGTATTCTCGATGTGGTAAGATATGGCAAAACATGAACTGGCTCGATGTTATCATTATTATATTTCTTGGTATAACTGCCTTCATCGGCTCAAGAAGAGGTCTGACAGGGACATTTTTCCCGCTTGCAGTAGTTATTCTGGCTGTTTTTAGTGCCGGACATACATACGAATCTGCTGCAGATTTGTCGCAATCCTGGTTCAATAGCGAGAATCAAGCCAAGATAGCCGCTTTCATAATTATCTTCCTTGTGATTGTAGCCGCCTGCGTGCTATTGTTCTGGCTGGCACGAAAATCGATGGCTCTGTTCGCTAAAGGTAAAGCTCAGATGTCGAGCACTGTTATCCCTATAGCCGGCATCATAGTGGCTATAGCTCTGGCCGGGTATTTTTACCAATCTATGGCAATTTGGTTATCTTCATGGTTCATGAGCAGCGGCCAGGCTTCAATAACTGCTTTTGCAATAATCTTCATTCTCACCATGCTGACATCAACCAAGATATTACTCTCACTATCGGAGTTGCTTAACAAGAGACCGTATGCCGATTTGACCGGCAAACTAAACGGATTGGGGGGTACGATACTGGGTCTGG
>VGNW01000184.1 GCA_016865955.1 Chloroflexota bacterium
CTTTCAACGGAGTATTAGGCTCATACAATACGGCTGCTTTTATCGTTTTCGCCATTGTGCTGTACTCCTTTCTCAACGGCAACTAGCCAAACATGCTCTTGCCCGTACCCTGAGTGTTGGCTGGGGTGTGCAGGACATCTTCCTCTACCAGCTTTTTTATCTGTTCGTCCGACATTTTCAGAACGCCCCGGCATATCTCCTCAGTATGCTGTCCCAGCATGGGAGGAGGGCTGCTCTGAAAAGGCGAGGCTCCGAACATTTTGAAAGGTACATTGGGGTAAAGCCTGGGACCGGCAACAGGATGGTCTATCTCCACAACAGAACCAAACCACTTTAACTGTGGGTCTGCCAGAGTATCGGGAGCACGCTGTACAACGCCGGCAGCTACCCCCGCAGCCTGCAATGTTTCCATCACAACATATGCATCCAGCATCGATGTCCAATGTCTGATATGCTCATCAAGCTCATCGACATTCTTCAGCCTCTTCCGCAGAGTGGATAATTTGGCTTCCTTGGTCCATTCAGGGTTGCCGATGGCACTGCAAAAACACTGCCATTCCTCATCGTTAAACACAGCTATGACACACCACTCATCCACTCCCTTACAGGGATAGCAACCGTGAGGAGCAGCGTAGAGGCTTCGATTGCCCATCGGTTTTGCGATGCGTTTATTGTACGTGTAATCCAGATAGTGCTCTCCGATAAGACTGACCGCCACCTCGGTTTGAGCCATATCTATGAACTGCCCCTTGCCTGTCCTGCGTCTGTAGTCAAGCGCAGCCAGAGCCGCTATCACGACGTGTTTGCTCGCCATGTGGTCGGGAAGAGGAGAATTAGAGCCTACCGGATAAGGGTCATCCGGCTGAGCCCAGATAGAGAGCATACCTGAGGCGGAGGAAAGCATCGGGCCATAAGCCTGGAAATCGCTGTAAGGTCCCCCACCGCCGAATCCCTGGCTGCTGACGTAAATGATTTTGGGATTGAGTTTGCGTACACTTTCATAACCGAACCCCAGGCTTTTCATCACTCCGCCGCGGAAGTTCTCCATAAGGATATCCGTCCACCCTATCAGCTTGCCGACGAGCTTCTTCCCTTTTTCCGATTTGAGATTAACGCCGAAGCTACGCTTGCTGCGATTTGCCTCATTGAATCCGGCGATATTGTTGATATCCGGGCCGATTGTCCTCATGAAATCGAGGTTATCCTTTGACTCTATCTTTATGACATTAGCCCCTAACTCACCGAAAAGCTTGCCGGCATCAGGCACTACGCCTCCTGTGCCGAAACTCAACACCTTGACGTTTTCCAGCGGTAACACTTCGCCCTCCTTACTACACTACTCCGGCGCTTCTGAATGCTACCAAGTCCTCTTTAGAATAGCCGAGCTCTTTGCAGTAGATTTCTATGTTGTGTTCGCCCAGGCAGGGAGCAGGCCGTGCTATCGCTGCCGGTGTTTCAGTCCACTTATAGGGCGGTCCGGGATACTCAGCCTTGCCCGCCACCGGGTGGTCAACATCAACAAAGTACTCTCTGGCTTTGGTGTGAGGGCTGTTATAAAAGTCTTCGATGTTTAAAATCGGGGCAATAGGAACGCCCTCCCGTTTACCTGCTTCGAAGAGTTCGGTCATGGTGTATTTCTGGGTGAACTCCAGCATGAGCGCATAGAGGTCCTCAGCGTTGCCGATGCGGTAAAGGAAGCTGCGCCAATCCGGCATAGTGAGCACCTCAGGGCTGCCCAATACGCGGACAAGGGCATCCCACTGCCTGGGGGTCAGGGCAATTACCCTTATAAGGCCATCCTTGCAGGGATAGACGGGGTAAACAGACGCCCCCATTCGCGTCTCGTGCGTGGGAGGAGGGGCACCGGGATTCAGAGCGTAAGAGTAGTTTGGCACTATCCAGGGATAAAGACCCAGGCGCGAGGTCTCATGTACAGAAACGTCTATGAATTGTCCTTCCCCTGTGGCAGCCCGCATATGCAGGGCGGCAAGTATAGATATGTTGGCATACAGTGAGGCTGCGTCATATGCCGGTGAGCCGGGACAGAGACAAGGCTCTTTGCCGGGGTAGCCGCTGGTTATCATCACACCGCTCATGGCGAAGTCAACCAGATTCGAACCTTTGCGGTTCTTGTAGGGTCCTGAGCGCCCGAACTCGGTTATGCTCGCCATAACGAGTCCGGGATTTATCTTCTTGAGCGCGGCGTATTCAAGCCCCAACTCCGGCATATAATCCGGTGAGGAGTTATCCACGAGGGCATCGGCTTTCTTGATGAGTTTTTTGAAGATATCTCTGCCGTCTGCCGTCTCCAAATTCAGAGTAATGCCGCGCTTTCCGGCGTTGCGGTGCAGGAAGTAGAGACTTTTTTCATGATGAGGGATATCATCAACGAAGGGCGGCATATTACGTCCCGGGTCCCCTTCAGGCTTCTCGATTTTTATGACGTCTGCACCAAGGTCTGCGAACAGTTTCGTACAGTAAGCTCCGTTGCTATCTGTAAGATCTATAATGCGGTAAACGCTGAGTGCGCCCTCTTTTTTCTTTCTCAAGACAGCACCTCACTCACAGGCAGACTCGAATCTGCGTGGTTAAAAAAATCAGAATACACCAGCCTAAAAGCAGGATAAGCTCTGAACAAGCTGGTGAATATGGTGCTAATCCCTCTTTTGTACTCCTGTCGTTTCCCGATGGATTACAGGGGACAGCACTATGTGAAATAGGGTTAACTTGGTATCTGCGACAGTGTTAGCCCCCAGCTTTCGCGCGAATAAGACAGCTTGCGTTAAATCTCCTATATCATCGCCCGATGCATAAGGTGATAGCGCTGCACCACTCCGGCTACATTGATGCCGGAATCAACCGCCTGCTGCGTACCGACCCCGTAACCGCCGGCATCGCATCCCACAAAAAACAGTCCCTGTACCGGAGCCTTTATAGAAGGCTTGAGAAGCCCTCCCTGCCCTACCACCTGCCCCAACCCGATACATTCGCCGCCCTGATTCGGCATCACCTGGTCGCGGGTAAGGGCGGAAATCTCACGTGCCGAATAATACTCTTTGAATTCGATGTGCCTGGACATCCCGGGAAAGACCTTGAACATGATTTCGTCGATTTTATCCCACCACTTCCTGTTTTCTTTAGCCGTCGTTCCTGGTTCGGCGGGACCGCACAATGCCGCCAGCACGACTTGTTTCCCTTTAGGGGCAGCTTTAGGGTCATAGTTCGAGGGGACTTCATACAGCAAGCCTACATCTTTCGGCAGGTCTCCTGCGTTAGCCTTTTCAAAGCGCTCCAGCGTCCAGTAGCCGTCTGAGGAGAAAATAGTTCCGAAAGGCGCTTTGACGACCTCTTTGTTCAGGAAATAGCGTGCACCGGGCAGACCCCATGAGGGAACAAGCCCCTTCACATAGTTGAGGTAGCCTCTGTCGAAATGCTCCTCTCCCACCAGCTTCAATACTGTGGGCTGGATGCCTGCATTGCTGACCACGATAGGAGCCTTGAAAAAGCCTTTATTGGTGACTACTCCCGTCACCTTGCCATCTTCCACAGCTATCTTCTCCACCCTGACCCGTGTCAATACCATGCCGCCGTTCTCCTCGACTGCCTGTGCGAAAACCTCCGCCACGCGGCCGATGCCGCCTTTGCAGAAGAGGCCGCCGCTACGCATGAAAATCATCTGAAGAGTCCTGATAGCCTCGGAGGCTGCTACAGCATCGACGGGAGCAACAAAACAGGGGTCAGCTATGCCTCCGATCAGATAGCCATACACTGTTTTCGGTATCCTGTATCGGCTCAGGAACTCAGCGAAACTGATATTGTCCAGCTTATCGATATCCTGAGGCGTCATCAGGGTTATCTCTGTCAGTACCTGGAGAGCATCCGCTCTTTCCTCTTCCTTCACCTCCAGCCAGTCGAAAACTATATTGGGGTCTTGAACAGTATCGGGGGGCATCTCCGGCATCGGGATGTACTTACCTCGGGAGTTTTTAAAAATCGCTCCGCCTGTGGGAGGCGGTGCTACCAGCTCTACCCTGTGTTCCAGCCCGAGCTCTTTGAGTACGACTTCGAACATGTTACCCTGAATGGGCGCTGTGATGACAACCCATGCTGTGTAGGTAAAGCCCTTTTTCGAAAGGGACATCGCCTTGCCACCTGCTTTAGCGTTCTTCTCTAAAAGCAACACCTTAAGCCCTCGCTTCGCCAGCAAGGCAGCACAGGAACTGCCGCCGAAACCTGCTCCTACCACGATAACATCGTACTTATCCGGCATTTTCACCTCACTCAAAAGTCAAATATCGTAATGTAAAAACATAATGAGCTATGTTACCTTTTTGTTTTGAATGAATCTTTCGCCTTCTGGGTCATAATTCGGGTTTGTTCAACCAGAGAATCAGGCTCCTCTTTACCCTTCTCCTCCCAGGGCTTGCCCAGTCCCAGGTCCGAGGCTATGATTTTGTAACAGTTATAAGCCTGATTCGCACTAGCCTCCCCGCCTACATGCCAGCACCCTCCCGTACAGTAGAGATTCTTCACCGGGGTCCTGTGATTAGCTAGTTCAGGCGTCGGTCTATTCTCCATGAACTGGAAGGACGAATGGTCGATTCCGGAGAAGTTGCCATGAGGAGCAAGGTTCTTCATCCGCAGGCAGTCGTAGGGGCTATTGGTATCGATGCCTATGATGTTGTCCCAGGTCATATTGGGGGCATACTTTCCCCAAACACTGACCATATTCTCGGCATACTGCTTCTTCAGCTTGAGCCATTCCCCTTCG
>VGNW01000185.1 GCA_016865955.1 Chloroflexota bacterium
GTTACCGGCATAAGCATTGTTGAAAAAGGCGATGCCAAGGGCAATGGACTGGTGCGCCAGGTCCATTACAAACTGCCTCTGGGTATTAAAGGAAAAAGCATGGAGAGGGTGCACGATGTGCAGCCCGGTGTCGGCTATACCTATACTACCAAGACGGGAACAGTCGGAACGTTGAAACTCGAGAAACTGGGGCCGAGCAGCACGAGATTACACTTTAATGAGAAGGTAAAATACAAATTCCCCTTCAGCCTGTTTGAGGGCAAAATTCAAAAGTTTGTGGAAAAATATAACCGAAAAACCATGGAGAACATGTCTCACTGGCTGACGGAGCACCCGGAATATCCGGGGAAATCCAAATGAGCCCCCCGGTTAGCCTATCTATAATCTTCGATCTTGACTATTTTGGCGCTCCAGGGACAGAAACGCTGCACTGTCTCCAGCCAGTCATCCAGATTAGCCTCAACCAGCGATGGCGTGCCGTCACACAGCTCCATCGTAACCTCAGCCATATGGATGTCTTCGGAGTCAATGTGCCAGCTCCAGGGCTCGTTGTATGACACCTCGCCTTTGATAACTCTGCCGCTGGGTATCGTGGCTTGGCTCATGCCGCACTGCAAAGCGAAGATATCGGCTAGGGTGTCTTTGTTAGTGATAAAAATCTTGTAGGTCTCACCGACAACATCGAAGGTCACCAGTATACCTCCCGATAGCAACGGAGGCTTGGTGACGACCAGTTGCAAGCGGTAGTCGTCCTCTTTTATCTCTTTCCCCGCCTCAGGATACGGAGTGAGATTGAATCTGATATTGTATTCCTTGAAATCGATGTCCGATGGCTCTGAGGTCAACCCCGGCTGAGTCAGGGTTACCCGGTGCAACGATTCCAGATAGGTAATCTCCACCAGACAGCTAGCCTGCCCCTGCCAGACACAGACGACATTTTGCGGACATCTGCTGTCGCTTATCACTTCCAGAAACTTTAGCTCCAACTCCTCGCCTTCGATAACAGCGGTCTGACCCATAGACAATGAAAACTCCTGTCCCAGTGCAGCATTTATTTCTTCAGACTCGCAGCCGCAACTTGTGAATAAGGGAAGACACAACAGGAGAATAGCTGCCACAATGAACCAGCTCCTCAGCATTTCACCACCTCTCGTCTGTTAGCTTGCCATTTTTCTAACCTTCGAGCTTGAACACCTTGATGGCATTCTCACGCAGAAACTTAGGCCAGATATGGTCGCGCAATGGCAGTTCCTCGATTCCGTTTTTGAGCGTGTAGAAGTCGATATACGGGTAATAACCGGCGTACATCACCTTATCCTTACCCCGCGTATTGGCAAAATAGATTATGTCCTTGGGAATCCACTTCGGCACCATGGCGGAAGTGGAATAGTATAAATTAGGCCATTTGAGCATGAGGCTGATGCAGAGCGCTTCCCAGGGCATACCGCCGTGGCGCATCACTACCCTCAACTCGGGGAAGAACCAGCACACCTCGTCCAGATGCATAGGATTCTGGCAGTCGCCGGGCGTGCGCGGTCCCGGAATCCCAACATAGACAATCACAGGGATATCAAGCTCCACGCATTTGGCATAAACGGGGTAGTACATCTTGTCGTTGTAGGGGCGCTGAATCTCGAAGGCGCACACATCCACAGCCTTCAAACCTTTATGCTTTTTGACCAGCTTGTCCAGCCTCCTCACATGCTCCATCCCGAAGTAGGGATTGACATGAACGTAGCCGAAGAATCTGTCCGGGTACTTCTCTATAACTTCGAGGTTCGGGCCCGGGTCGTCCTCAACCGACACCCCCACCAATCCTTTCTCGACGCCCACCTCATCCATCAAGGCGATAACATCCTTCACGCCGCCGCCCTTCTCAATTCTTTCGCGCGAGTCCTTGAAAAAGTGTTCCGCCGGCTGAAGGTATCCCTTGCTCTCCTCATCCCGGAGCAGCCTCTCCTCGAGCCACTTTTTGAGCATTCTGTACTCCCCGCCCTCATGCAAGCCCATCATGCAATCTATAGTTGGAATTCCCTTCATTTCCCGTGCCTCCTGCAGATTTCGTGGTGCTATTGTACCATCTCTCTCGTGTCGTTGCGAGACCATTCACGACAGGTCGGGAAGGCGAAGCAATCTCACCGTCAGCACTCAGCTATCAGCTTTCAGCAGTCAGTACACCTCCACCCCACCAGATTGCCGCGTCCTTCCCGAAGGGAAGAACTCGCAAAGACCTGAGAACCTTGGTAAGCCCGGGATAACAAAAAAGAGCAGGCTCACCTGCTCTCCAGCGAATTCTAACTGTAAAAAGAGGTTGCAAATATGTGTTTATGTTTGCCCGGGTGACACCTTCAACATCTCAGATTCCTGTTCCAGCACCTTGAGCAGCGCATCCACCATCTTGGGATCCCACTGCGTAGCAGCTCCCTTTCTCAGTGTCTGTGAAATCTCTTCATCGCCGAGACGTGCGCGATACGGTCGGGGACAGGTCATAGCGTCATAAGCATCGGCAACAGCCAGAACGCGCGCCCCGATATGTATCGACTCCCCTTTTAGATTATTGGGGTACCCTTTGCCGTTGTACCACTCATGATGACCTTCGATGCAAGGTGAAAGCCCCTTGAAGTAATCAATCTGTCGAATTATCTCAACCGTCATTTTGGGGTGTCTCTTGACCTCGCTGTACTCACTGGGCGTCAGCGGTCCGGGCTTGCATAATATATGGCCAGGGACGACTACCATACCGACATCATGCAGTACAGCAGCCATTTTTATCTGCCTGGTCAGTTGGGCGGACAAACCAAGCTGCGCAGCAATATTACCTGCCAGCAGGCTTACCCGCTCCGAGTGGCCCCGAATACAGGGCTCATGCGTCTCGGCCATAAGCGCCAGAGCTTTCGCTACCTGAAAATACATCTCCTCCCGGCGGTCAGGCTCGGATATATTCAACTTGCTGAGCGCTGTCTGCTCCCGGGCAAGAGCGTCTACAGCCTTGTTATAGTAATCCTGTATCTGCTCTACCTGATTCCTGACCTTCTGCTCCAGGTTGCGTTGATACTCCCTGTTCTCCTGCACCAACATTCTTCTTTCCAGAGCCCTCTTTACCCTCATATTCAGGTCTTCGAGGTCGAAGGGTTTGGTAATGTAATCGTATGCTCCCAGCTTCATAGCCTCCACGGCGGTATGTGCATCAACTAAAGCTGTTATCATAACCACAGAGGTGTCGGGATGGTCTGTGACAATTTTGCCCAGGGCTTCCATTCCCGACATGCCGGGCATTTTAACATCCATGAGCACCAGATCGAAGTCCTTCATAAACGCCTTCCACAGCGCGTCTTTGCCATCGGTTGCCGCTTCGCAATAGAAGCCATCCGCCTCGAGTTTGCGGCACAACAGCCCCCTGATTGACTCCTCATCATCCACTACCAGTACCGAACCTTTGTATTCTTCCATCTCTAACCTCCCTGTCCTTGCTGACCGTCCTGTATTATGGGCAGCTCCACAAAGAACGAAGCCCCTTCCCCCGGCTTGCTCCCGGCATATAAACGACCTTTATGTGCATCGACTATCCCGTAGCAGATGCTTAATCCCAGACCTGTTCCTTTCCCCACATCTTTGGTGGTAAAGAACGGGTCGTATATCTTTTTCAAGTTTTCCTCCGCTATGCCGGGACCGTTATCGATGAAGCTTATCTGTATCATGTCGTCCACTTTTTGCGTCCTGACGATAAGCTTACCCTTACCATGAGCATCCGCCATTGCTTGCTCGGCATTCACTGCAATATTCATAAAGACCTGCTGCAACTGGTAAAAATCAGCCATCGTGTTAGGCAGGTCAGGCTGCAATTCAGTTACCAGCTCAATGTTGTTGACCTTCATCTGATGCACTCTCAGCTCCAGAGTTTTCTCAACGGTTTCATTGATGGAGATATACCGTTTCTCCGGTTCATGTCTGCGCGCGAAAGAAAGTAGATTCTTTGTTATCTTGCTGGCGCGCAATGCTTCCCGGTAAATGGTCTCGATATCCTTCTTTGCCAGTGCGTCTAAATCATTCCTCGATACCAGCAATTGGGAGTAGCCCTGAATTGCAGCCAGGGGATTATTCAACTCATGGGCGACGCCTGCCGCCAGCTCGCCCACCGCAGCCAGCCGTCCTGCCAACTGCAACTGCTGCTCCATGCGCTTGCGTTCCGTGATATCGCGTGCAATTCCTATGACCTCCGTATTCTCACCCTGACCTATGGGATATGTACATATTTCAACCCATACACGGCTGCCGTCTCTTATTATCAACTCGAATTCATCGGGTCCCGTAGGTTTTCCCGCTGCATTAAGCTCAAGCAACCGTGCGGCTTTCAACGCATGTTCCGGTAATAATATGCCAAGGTCAAATAAGTTCTTGCCCACAACCTCCCTCCTGGAATATCCGAGCAGCCTTTCCCCTGCACTATTTCCATAAACGAAATTTCCTTTCAGGTCATTGATATATATAGCATCGGGACTGCTCTCGATGTATCTCCTGAGCTTTTCCTCCGACCTTCTTACTGCTTCTTCAGCCTCTCTGCGTTCTGTGATATCGGTCAAGAAGTACAGAGTAGCAGGCTTGCCCTCCCAGATAATCACGACGGCGTTTATCTCCGCCCATCTGGTATTGCCACCTTCATCCACAACTCTGAATGAATAAACCGGGGGTATTTCCTCACCTCTGAGCCTTGCTATGTAGCGTTCCGCTACCATCGACCGGTCTTCAGGATGGATAAATTCAATGAAGGG
>VGNW01000186.1 GCA_016865955.1 Chloroflexota bacterium
CATGCTGCAGTACCTCCTTACTCTTCGTTCGGCTTTCCCTACAGTATAGGGGGTACCGCAGCGCTTTCATATAATCAATGACATAAAATATTCCTTTTTCAATTTGCAGTTCCTCCCGGGTTTGCTTTTCCTTGCAGACAGGAGTAAGCTATAGGTTAATCTTTAATCCTTACGAATGAATGGAGCAAAGCTTAGGTTGAAAATACTGCTGGTCTATCCGAGATATCCCGATACTTTCTGGAGCTTCAGGCACGCCTTGAGAATAATCTCCAAGAAGGCAGCTTTCCCTCCCCTGGGCTTGCTCACTATAGCATCAATGCTTCCGAAAGAATGGGATAAGAAGCTGGTAGATATGAACGCAGCCACACTGACCGATAAGGACATCAGGTGGGCTGATTACGTTTTCATCAGCGCCATGGTAGTGCAGAGGGCTTCGGCGCAAGAGGTCATCAAGAGGTGCGGCAAATTCGGCACGAAAACCGTAGCCGGCGGGCCTCTGTTCACCTCCGAATCCGAGGATTATCCGGATGTGGACCACCTGGTGCTCAACGAGGCTGAGACTACCCTCCCTCTCTTTCTGGAAGACCTGAAGAACGGCTGCCCTCAACGCATCTACACCTCGGCGGAGAGACCGGATATCACGAGGACGCCCGTCCCCATGTGGTCGCTGCTGAACATCAAGAAGTACACCACCATGAGCATACAGTACTCGCGGGGATGCCCTTTCGATTGCGAGTTCTGCGACATCATCGTGCTCAACGGCAACCGTCCCCGCACCAAGAGCAAGGAGCAGCTTATTGCGGAGCTTGACGCCCTGTATAATCGAGGCTGGCGGGAGACCGTGTTCCTTGTCGATGACAACTTCATCGGCAATAAGAGGAAATTGAAAGACGAAATCCTGCCCGCCATGATTAAATGGCAGAAAGACAGAAAATTCCCCTTCGGGCTCCTCACGGAGGCTTCCATAAATCTCGCCGATGACGAGGAGCTAATGCAACTCATGGTCGATGCCGGCTTCGACACCGTATTCATCGGCATCGAAACACCCAACGAGGAAAGTCTGGTCGAGTGCAACAAGCACCAGAACAGAAACCGAGACCTCCTCGCCTCGGTCAGGAAGATTCAGAATCGGGGCATGCAGGTGCACGGCGGCTTTATCCTGGGATTCGATAACGACCCGGACTCCATCTTCAAGAGCCAGCTCAACTTCATCCAAAAAAGTGGAATCGTCACCGCTATGGTCGGTCTGCTGAACGCCCCTCGCGGCACAAGGCTGTACCAGCGCCTGAAGAAGGAGAACCGTCTTATAGATGATGGTTTAACCGGCGATAACACCGATTGTTCCATGAACTTCACCCCTAAAATGGGACGCGAGAAGCTCATTAACGGGTACAGGCAGGTGGTCACGAGTATCTACTCATCGAAGCAGTATTACAGCAGAGTGAAGACTTTTTTGAAAGAGTACAAGCCGCGGAGAAGGAAGAGCATAGCCCAGTTGCGGTTCTGGCACCTGAGAGCGCTGCTCAGGTCTATGTGGGCTCTGGGCGTTCTGGAAAATGATAGATGGCACTACTGGAGATTCTTCTTTTCTACCTTGTTGAAGAACCCCCGCTCCTTCTCTACATCTATGGTGCTGGCGGTCTATGGCTTCCACTTCCGCACCATTGCCCGCAAGCACAATAAAACGTCGATAGAGGATGCCAGGGTGTAGGGTCTTCCCTCAAGTCAAAATGCAAGAGGTATCTTCATTATGAACAACAAAGTGCATCTTGAATTGAGCGATATCTCAAAAGTATTCCAGAGATTGAAACGCCCTGCTACTGCGTTGAAGCCCTACTATAAGGACGGGCACTATCAGCTCAAGGCAGTCGATTATGAGGCTGCCGGAAATCAGTTCACCTTCACCGCTTCCGGTGTGATCGCCAGAGGGGTCTTCCCCGGCGCAGTGAAGGCGGCGCACCTGAAAGAGTTGTTCGAAGAGACAATGCTGGCGATACTTCGTCATTCAGGAGCGCTCAGGGATGACCAGTGGGCGCCTCATTTGAGGGCAACAATGACGACCAAAGCGAAAACGCCCAGCGGAGAGATTAAATTCTCGGGGCATATCAAGATTAAACGCAGAGAGAACAAATCGCCGATAGTGCGGCTATACTGTGAAGTCAATCCCTATGTGACTTATGAATTCGAAGGAAGGATTGTCAGCAACCCCGCTTAGGGCGGAATCCACTCCGTAATCCCGACCTTGTCACTCTGAAGAGACTTTCCGGGCATCAAATGCAGGGGATGAAAGCGTCAATCGCGAAATATCTGAAGCTGGGGAGGATTACTTCCTGGCCTGCGTTCTCTCTCTCCTTCCTGGTCTCGTTTGCCGTGGGAGCATACGAAGGGACAGACTGGAACAGCGCCATACTGGGTTTTGCGGTGCTGATTCTCATTGCCAGCTTCTCCTTTGCGCTTAATTTCTACTCCGACCGGGACACGGATAGATTCCACGACGGCAAGCAGAAAGACCTCAATCTGGCACGGCAGCCCATGCTCACCGGCGAAGTTACGGAACGCGAATGTCAGATATTCTGTGTTGTAACGCTCATTCTAATAGTCGCGCTCTCCTTTCTGGTGAGCAATCTGTTTGCCATGCTCGCAATCTCGGCTTGTTTTCTGGGCGGCGTTCTGTATTCACACCCCTATATCAGGCTCAAAGCCAAGCCCTTTTTCGACATTGCTACCATGTGCATTTTCTGCACACTCCTTTTCGCAACGGGATACGCTCTGGCTCGCGAGACTATGATAGGCTGGCAGGCTTTCCTTTCCTTTTCTTCGCCTTGCTCTGCGCTATTGTCTACATTCCCTCGGTGGTCCAGGACTACGATGGCGACGTTCAGGCAGGGCTGAGAACCTCGGCTGTCGTCTTCGGAAAGCGCAACCTGACGAATGCGATGTGGGCGGTATGCCTCGCCATGATTCCGGTTACATGGCTTATAGTCACAGGACCCTATGCGATGGCATTCAAGATATGTGCGGCTCTGTCCCTGGCGAACTCCGTGGTCTATACGATGATTTCGCTGAGGTCGCTGAATAGGCCGCGCTATACCATGCCGTTCCTCGACCGTTTCCCCAGAGCTACTATGATTACCTCGGCTGTAATCGCCCTGCTGTGCCTCGGCTATGCGTTTTCGAAGGTCTTTATAACCAGTTCCCTACCCTAGATTTTTCCACAAACCCTGCACCTCTTGAAGTCTGTCAACTTTTGGTAGGAAATGATAAAAAAGGTAAATTGACAGATTTCCCATTTAATGATAAATTTGCGCCACATACATCCCTGTATCTGCGGACGTTCAGCCGACGATTAGCTTGCAGGAAGAAGAGGAAGGAAGGGAGGCAAGCGAAATGGACAGGTGTCTGTGTCTGGCTACATCATGGGACAACGACCTTCTTGTCCAGTTAGAGAAACAGGGTATTCATAAGAAAATATCCGAGCTTTTCGGGTCTTTGAATTCCTCAATAGTGGGGAGCGGTAGAGCCTCATTTGCGCTTCCCGATGTCTCCATGGAAGACGCCAAGGCTCATATCAGAGAAGCCCATTCCCTCGGCATCAAGTTCAATTACCTGTTGAATGCGAGCTGCATGGCAAACCGGGAGTTCACCGACGACGGTCGGGAGAGGATTCTCGCCCTGCTCGATTGGCTGAATGAGTGCGAAGTTGATATGGTTACGGTCAGCCTTCCCTATATCGCCGATATAGTGAAGAGATATTTCCCCAGAATCGGCGTAAGCATATCGGTTACCAACCGCATAGATTCCGTCTCCTCGGTGAAGATATGGGAGGCAATGGGCGTGGACAGGCTCGTTCTCGACCCCATGAAGAACAGGGACTTCGAACTCCTGAGAGCGATTCGCAGCGCCACCCACTGCGAGCTTGAAGTGCTGATGAACTCGATATGCGTTCTGGGATGCCCCTTTCTCAATTACCACTACAACATATTTGCCCACGGCTCACAGGAAGATGAGTGCACGGAAGCCGTTCAACACCGGCTGGCAACCTCTTACCTCGTCATAAAATGCGAACAGATAAAGCTCAACGATTTCGCCGAAATAATCAAGTCGCCGTTTATCAGACCGGAGGATATGAAGCTCTATCAAGACCTGGGCATTCAGTTCTTCAAGATAAAGGGACGGGCAACGAGCACGAAGCTGATCCTGGAAGTAGCCAAAGCCTACGCGGAGGAAAGCTACGACGGCAACCTGTTAGACATCGTGCCGCTGATTCCCAGTTCCCGGGGAGACGAACACAGAATCATTTCGGACCCACCCGTTTACGTCGATAATAAAAAGCTCGACGGTTTCCTGGATTACTTCCAGTCGAGCAAGTGCCGCACGAATTGTCACAAATGCAACTACTGCCGGGGCATCGCCAAGAAAACCGTTCGGGTAATCGACCGGAAGCGGTTCGATGACTTTGTAAAACCCTTGCCCGAGCAATATAAAGCTGCCACCGACTGGGATCATATAATGGCGAAGAAATCGCTGCCCGTATCTTCCTGAACATCGTCCGGCTCAATTTACCCTGAAGGAGGCATACATAGGCACCCGCACCCTGACCGCGCTGGCGAAGGCAAATGCACCTCAATGGGTCTGGATGTATGTCCCCCTGTGGCTCGCATGCATTATCCTCGGACTCGACGGTGAAACGCCCGAATGGGGGCCGCTCGTTCTTTTCTTTATAACGCTGATGATTATCGGCGCCATCGCCCAGTTCT
>VGNW01000187.1 GCA_016865955.1 Chloroflexota bacterium
TCTCACCTTTGCCATATCTTAGCCTCCAGTATTCCTTTCCTTAACAATAACAGCTTCAACTATTGTCCGCTATACCCTCTCCCATTTTTTAAGGGATTTTTTCTCAAGTTGCTAAACGGTCTCGCTGTGATTCAAATTGACATCGGGAGACGGGATGAAGTATAATACGGACTTCGGGCTAAAGTAGGAAAACTATGCCAAAGCGGACTTATCAACCTAAAAAGATACGAAGAAAGCGCAAGCACGGATTTCTTTCCCGTATGGCAACTCGCGGCGGGCGGTTAGTTCTGCGAAGAAGGCGGCTTAAGGGCCGCGAGAGACTTGCAGTATAGGCCAGTAGCCGTGGCGGAATGGGCGATAAACAGAAGCTCAGGAAGAACTCGGAGTTTACCTCTGTCTACGAGTGTGGTAAGACCTGGGCTGGTGAGCTTGTAATACTCAAAACGCTGTCAAATGGCCTCGGCTGGAACCGGTACGGGTTTGTGGCTGGCAAACGGCTGGGCAAAGCGGTGGTGCGCAATCGGGTGAAACGGCTCTTGCGTGAGGCGGCAAGGGCGATTCCCGCAAAATCGGGGTGGGACCTGGTGCTGATAGCCCGCAACCCGGCTGCAACAGCGAACTATCATGAGTTGAAAGACTCGGTAGCAGGTTTACTGCGCCGGGCGCGAATTTTGGCAGAAAAGGACGAAGTCGGAGGAGCAGAGAGGGCATCTGAGTGAAGCAGTTTGCCTTGAAATTGATACGCTTCTATCAACTCGCCATCTCCCCGGGCAGGCCGACTGCATGTCGTTTTGTGCCTTCCTGTTCCCAGTACGGCTACGAGGCAATCGAGAAACACGGCATGGTTAAGGGCGGCTGGCTGGTGGCGAGGCGTCTGTGCAGATGTCATCCCCTGGTCAAGGGTGGCGTAGACCCTGTGCCCTGACCTCGTTTCTGCCTATCTATAGTGGTTTTGCTTAATGTTTAATGCCAGACTAAACAAACTGACAACAGCCTTCGTACTCATTAGCCTTCTTTCCTGCATAGCCCTTATCGGCTGTGCTGGCCCCAGAGGCTGGCCCGGAACTTATGCGGAAGATGATGTGCTCTACGCTGGCTCTTCCGATGGCAGGGTTCTTGCTTTAAATCCCGATAGCGGCAGCAGAAAATGGGAGTGGAGTCCCAGCGTAACACAATCAGCGGGATTCGGTGCCTGTTTAGGTGGGGGGTCAGGTCTTGTCAGCGGGATGTCCTACGAGACGCCTACAGTCTGGGAAGGTACGGTATATATTGCAGCTTATACCGGCAGGGTTTATGCCATAGACGCCGCCAGCGGCGTAGAAAAATGGAGCTATGATGCCGAGAGCGCTATCGCCGGAGGCGTGGCAATTGGTAACGACATGGTATTCGTTGGCTCCTCTAATGGCAAGCTATCCGCGCTGGATGCCCAGGGCGGCTCTCTTAAGTGGACGTTCGCCTCGCATAATCGTATTTGGACAACCCCGGTTGTAGCCGATGGAACCGTCTATTTTGGCTCTCTTGACCATTACATCTATGCCCTTAATGCCAGCGATGGAACTGAGAAATGGAAGTACGAAACCGGAGGCAGCGTTGCGTCGACTCCTCTAATTGTCGATGGGATAGTCTACGTAGGGTCCTTTGATAACAAATTTTACGCGATTGATGCCAATGAAGGTACTGTACTATGGGTATTCGAAGGGGCAGGGAACTGGTATTGGGCTGAAGCAATTTACGGAAACGGCACTATATATACCTGTGCTCTCGATAGTAAGGTGTACGCCCTCGATTCCGGTAACGGAGCGCTTCTGTGGTCGTTCGAGACCGACAGCCTGATTAAATCGTCGCCTGTCATCTCCGGTGGCTTGCTGGTAGTTGCATCCGAATTAGGCAAGGTTTACGGGCTTGACCTGACAACCGGCCAGGGAAAATGGAAGTTCGAGGGAATCGAGTCTAAGGTGCTGGCTCCACTAGCTGCAGCAGGCGATAAAGTTTACATAAATGCGCAGAACAACAAACTTTTTTCTTTAGATGGGGCAACCGGTCGACAGATCTGGAGCGTGTCGCTGAGTAAGTGAGATTAGGAAACTATGGCGGAAACGGTACCTGTAAGAAAATTTAATGTGCGAAGATTTCTAATCTTCGCTGCTATTGCTGTTCTGCTTTTCCTCTTTGTTTCGGGTGTTGTCTCCCCGACCGGCCTCTGGAACACCATACTTCTGGAACCCATGATGAACTTCCTGGTTTTGCTCTCCAAAGGTCTGCTGGGCAACTTCGGAATTGCGATTATCGTTCTCACCATTATCATCAGGATAATTTCATATCCTCTGATGATGCGGCAATTGAAGTCAAGCAGGGCAATGCAGGATATTCAGCCCAAGATGAAAGAACTGCAAAAGAAATATGCCAAGGATAAGCAGAAACTCAATGCGGAAGTAATGAAACTCTACAAAGAGCAGGGTGTGAACCCAATAGGCTGCCTTGGTCCCATGCTGATACAATTTCCCATCTGGATCGCTCTGTATCAGGCTATAATTCAGGCGCTGGCTTATACCCCGGAAAACCTGTTAGGTCTATCTGCGCGACTTTATTCCTGGCCGGCAATCCAGGAAACGCTGCCTCTGAATAATCACTTCCTCTGGCTCGACCTCGCTCGCGGAGACATTATCATCGCCATCCTGGTAGCTGCGAGCATGTGGGTGCTGCAGAAGATGACCACTGTGCCATCCACGGACCCTCAGCAGCAGTCAACACAGAGAATGATGCTGTGGATAATGCCTTTGATGTTCGGTTTCTTCGCCATATCATTACCCAGCGGTCTCTCGATTTACTGGATAGCTTCCAATATCATAAGCATGATAATGCAGTACCGTGTGACAGGCTGGGGTACTTTGAGTAAGCCCTCCCTTTCATTCCTCAAGAGAGGGCAATCACAGCCTGCAGAGCCTGCGAGCACCAAAGCGACATACGAGGATAAGAAGAAAGCCGGTGAAGATGCGGGCAGACAGAAACAACTGACAAGCCCTAAAGAATCGAGTCCTGGACGGAAAGAAGCTGTTAAGGGTGAAGCCACCTCTCAACAAGGAAAGGTTCAACATGGAAAGCATAGAGGTAAGCGCAAAAACTGAAGAGGAGGCAGTGGCGATTGCCCTGGCTGAGCTGGGGCTGGGTCGCTCTGAGGTTGAAGTCGTCGTCCTGAAGAAGGGTAAGACGGGGATCTTCGGATTCGGTTCCGAGGAAGTCAAGGTAAAAGTAACGCCTCTGGCGAAATTGCCCGGCAATGAAGGCGACACGGGGATTATGGCCAAGACTGTTCTCGATGAGCTTCTCTCTTTAATCAATGTTCCGGCAAATGTAGTGCTGCTGGGCAGGGGAGGTGGGGAAACAGAAACTATTCAACTCGATATCAGGGGCGAGGATTTAGGTATTCTGATTGGAAGGCGCGGTGAAACGCTTTCCTCGTTACAGTATCTGGTTAACCTTATCGTCAGCAGGCGTGTCAAGGCGCATGTGGGCGTTGTGGTCGATGTCGAAGGATACCGGCAGAGGCGGTATGAATCGTTGCGATTATTAGCCCGACGGCTGGCGGAGCAGGTGAAATCGACGGGGCGTCCTGTGATTCTGGAGCCTATGCCCGCCAATGAGCGCAGGATTATTCACCTGGAGTTAAAGGACAACCCTCATGTAACGACTCAGAGCGTGGGGCAGGGCGACGAACGCAAGATATCTATCATCTCGAAAGGAAACAATACCAGGGGGAATAGTAGAGGCAAATCACCTAATTCATTTTAGCCCTGATGATTGCAGGATTAACAGAATAAGCTGGAGGTACTAATGAAATTCAAGAATATCATCTTCGAGAAGAAAGATGGCATGGCAAGGATAACTCTGAACCGTCCCGATGTTATGAATGCTCTGGACCCGAAGACGCTTGAGGAGATGTACGAGGCATGCCAGGATATCGAGAATGATATCTCTGTCAGGGTTGCGGTAATCACTGCTACCGGCAGAGCTTTCTGCACCGGCGCTGACCTGACCGGAATTGCCACTATTCACCCTGATAAGCCGCGTGATTACTTTCTGCGACTCTGGAACAAGACATTCAGCGCTATTGAGAATTTGAGCGTTCCTGTAATAGCAGTGGTGAACGGAATAGCTCTCGCAGGCGGGCTGGAGCTGGTCATGGTCTGCGACCTCGCTATCGCTGCCGATAATGTTAAGATGTCCGACCAGCACGCCAACCGTGGACTGGTGCCCGGCGGCGGTGCCAGCCAGAGACTGCCTCGCCTTATCGGCATCAGAAAGGCGAAGGAGCTTCTTTACACCGGAGACCGCATCACAGCGGCAGAGGCGGAAAAGATTGGGCTTATCAACAAGGCGGTTCCGGCTGATAAGCTTGAGGAAGCGACCAACGAACTGGTAAATAAATTGCTGACCAAGAGCCCCATGGCGATGAGGGCTGTCAAGAAGCTGGTCAATCGCGGCATGGAAGGCAGTCTTGACACAGGCCTGGAGCTGGAGATGCTCGCTATGACCGCTCACGGCACGACCGAGGACTTCGCCGAGGGCGTGAAGTCGTTCCTGGAAGGCAGACAGCCTCAGTTCCCGGGAAGATAGCTGTGGCTCCGAGGTCGTTTAGCAATGGTCTGTTTCGGTTGTATTCTTCCCCACAGGGCTTTTTGACCGAGTTTTAGCCCTGTTTTAGGAGGGTCAGGCTGGTTCGGTGCCTGCTTTTATAGCTTCACTTTCTGACC
>VGNW01000188.1 GCA_016865955.1 Chloroflexota bacterium
TTGCGATAGTGGCAGATGTGGTTGTGATGCCTATTTCGGTAATCAGCGGCAATGTCCCTTACCCGAACTGGAGCCAGATAGAAGGAGCCCTTAATCAGTACACCAATCAGGTATATTTAATCCCGGCGCCTAAAATCGCTGAAGAAGTAGGTAATCCCAGAGCGGTAAATATGGTGATACTGGGTTTCCTTTCCGAGTTTCTGGAGCTCAAACCCGAAGCATGGACGGAGAATATCCGGCAGAAACTACCGCCTAAATTCGTAGAATCCAGCCTCAAAGCTTTTCAAAAGGGGGCTGAGAAAGCCAGAGCGATGAGGCAGGCAAAGGGAGTCGGAAAATGATTCGAGACCCTGAACACGAGAAGATGTCGCGCAAGCAGTTGGAAAAGCTGCAACTGGAACGTCTGCAAGCTAGGGTTAAGGATGTCTATGAAAAAGTGCCCTTTTATCGCCGGGTGTTTAAGGGTAAAGGGGTTACGCCCGATGACATAAAAACCATGGCTGACCTCAAGAAATTACCGTTCACCAGCAAGATAGATTTCAGGGATAATTACCCCTATGGCTTGATGACCGTGCCCCTGGAGAAGGTAGTGCGAATCCATTCCTCCAGCGGCACCACGGGGAAACCTATAATAGCCCCCTATACGGAAGCAGACGTGGATATGTGGTCGGAGGTAATGGCGCGCACACTGGCTTCCGCCGGCATGACCAGGCACGATGTGATGCAGAATGCTTACGGATACGGTTTGTTTACGGGAGGACTCGGTTTCCATTACGGATGCGAGCGCCTCGGCGCTACGGTTATTCCTACAGGCGGCGGGAATACCAAGCGCCAGATTCTGCTGATGCAGGACCTGGGCACTACCGTCATTACCTGTACTCCTACCTATGCCTTGATATTGAACGAAACCGCTAAAGAGATGGGCGTTGACCTGCGTGAGACCAAGCTTCGCCTGGGCATACACGGTGCGGAGCCCTGGTCGGAGCAGATGAGGAAAGATATAGAGGAGAGGATAGGCATCTCAGCTATTAACGTATATGGATTGACCGAGGTAATCGGCCCCGGCGTCTCCGTGGAATGCGAGCACAAGAACGGCATGCACATCTGGGAAGACCATTTTCTGGTCGAGATAATCAATCCTGCTACGGGAGAGCAGTTGCCCTATGGTCAGGAAGGTGAGCTTGTCATAACTACACTGACCAAAGAGGCTCAGCCAGTAATCAGGTTCCGCACCAGGGACATCACCAAGCTGATTCCCGAGACGTGTAAGTGCGGCAGGACTATGGTGAGGATGGCCAGAATCACCGGTCGCAGCGACGATATGCTGGTGGTGCGAGGCGTCAATGTCTTCCCGTCCCAGATAGAGAACGTATTACTGGAAGTAGAAGGCGTGGAGCCGCACTATTTGATAGTTGTCGATAGACATGATGCATTTTCCACCGAAGACCTTGAGATATGGGTCGAGGTGTCCGAGGCTGTCTTCTCCGATGAGATGCAGAAGATGGAGAAGCTGGAGAAGAAGCTGCGTGCCGAGATGGACAGCGTGCTCGGTATCTCCGCCCGCATCAAACTGGTGGAGCCCCGTACTATAGCGCGCACCGAGGGTAAAGCCAGGAGGGTTGTAGACCGCAAAGACCTGAAGAACTCAGGACTGATTACAAAGTAAAATGCAAATTTAAAATTGCAAAATGCAAAATGTCAGGGCACTAAATTTTATGCACTAAAGCTGAAAGATTGTCGGTAGCCGTTTGGGATTTGGGGATTGGAATTTGGGATTTCGCAACAGGGGGGCAAGATGGCTGCGAGAATAAAACAGGTATCTGTCTTCATAGAAAACCAACCGGGTCGCTTAACTTCCATGCTCGAAGCTCTGGAGAAGAATGGAATCGACATCCGCGCTCTTTCCATAGGGGATACCGCCGATTTCGGCATAGTGCGCATGATTCTGTCGGATGCTGCGAAGGGAGCCGAAGCCCTGCGTCAGGCGGGATTCACCACCAGGCAGGACTGGATACTGAGCGCCGAGATACCCGACAGGCCCGGCGGACTGCTGAAGGCTGTAGCAGAGCCTCTGGCTAAGGCTGGCGTCAATCTCAAATACCTCTATTTCTACATTGAGGCTGCTGAGCGTAAGTCAATGGCAGTCCTCAAGGTCGATGACCTGGAGAAAGCGGAACAGGTTTTAAGGGCGCTGTAGTGCCTGACTTTTTTGCTGCCTGAAACCCTCTTTCGCGTGAAGGAAGACCATTTTATGGTGATATAATTAGGTTGACTAACGAGGACGTGGAGGTATGTGATGAAGAACCCCAGGATTATCTCAGACCCAAACATCTGTGGGGGCGAGCCTCGCATAAAGGGCACTCGCATTCCTGTGCATGTGATTCTCAGCCATCTTGCTGCCGGTGAGGATTATGAGACTATATTAAAAAATTTCCCACGGCTTAAGCGTGAGGACATTCTGGCCTGCCTTGAATATGCAGCATATCTATCCACCGAAAAGGCAGTTCTATAAATGAAATTTGTGGTTGATGAGAACGTAAGCTATGGACTTGTGGGAAGATTGCGAGAACTCGGGCATGAAGTTATTTCTATCTCGGAATCTGCTGAAAAAGGGATGTCTGACGAGGGGGTTTATGCTCTGGTTTTGAGGGAACAATCGGTTCTTATCACAAGGGATTACCATTTTACCAATCCCATCCGCTTCCCGACGCAGAAAACAAAGGGGATAATCTGTATCAGGCATGGTAGCCTTAAATCAGACGAAGAGACCGCAGTGGTAGCGAACTTCATTAGCCTATATACACCGGATAAGTTCCAAGGCAAACTGGTTTTGCTCTACAAAGATAGTATAAGAATTCGCTAACTCCGAGAACAGAACGCTGTCTACGCAGCCCGTATTACTACTTCTGAGTACCGCACAACTCCACATTGACTAAGGTAATGGTTTGTGCTACATTATCTCTGCAACGAACTTCTTGCACTGATAAGTGGCGGTTTGCTCTGCTCGAATGAGGAGCAGACCTGCGTAATGGGACTGACCTGTCGGCCAAACGACCTTGAATGTTAGCATCGGCACTGGCTTACACTACAGGGATGACTAATAAGACAAGGTGATGAAATATGAGTAGCAAGAGGTTTTTCTATTTCCTGCTTTCCTCTATCTTTGTTCTCATCTTTGTTGCTTCTCCGTTGGGTGGCTCTTTGTTAATAGCATGGTCTAGCGACCCTGTGGAGTGTTTTGACGGCTGCCATCTCGAGGTATTCGTTAGCACTTATACCAAGGATGCCAACGGCGATTTCACGCCGGTGAGCCAGATAGAAACGGGAACCTGCTTCTATGTCAACGCCGTGGTAGTCAATACGGGCAATGTGACCGCCGATGACGTCTCTGCGACCATAAGCCTGGGTTCGGGCATGCAGTTGGCAGCTTGCGATTCAGCCAGTGCCACTAAGTACTGGGATCCCGCCGACCCCAACTGGCAAGCCCTCGACCCCGCTATCCCGGGCAGGGTGGCTGATTTCTGGTGGCAGGTATGCTGTACGGCTCCAGGCGGCTCCCAGCAAATCTCGGTGACGGCAAGGGCAGGGACGGGCGGTTGCATAGATGCTACAGGTTATACCTATATTCAGACTGTACCTGAGGTGGAGAAGTGCCTCTATGTCGAAATAGCGGAAATCGCTTCATTGCTGGACGGATTGGATGTCTGCGCCGGCTGCGCACCATATAACACGTTCCGCATCAATGTAAAGGTAACCAACAATGCCAGCGAGACAGTGACCAACATCGTGGTGCAGGTGTATGGCAACGACACCTCGTCGTTCACGGTGGTGGGACCTTCCTCAAAAACTATAGCTTCGTTGGCTCATGGCAGCTCTGGAACGGTGACCTTCACCGGAAGGTGCACCCATTGGGGCGAGGTAACGCTCACCGCCAGCGCCGAGGGACAGGGTGCTTCGCAAACATACACTGCTGCCCCTGACCATGTATATATTCATCAGAAGGAAATTATCGCCGGGATAGAGAGCTATGACTCCGAAGCGAACCCCTGCCAGACCTACGAGATAGTCGGAGCCTACCAGAACTGCAGCGGTTACCATTTGCCTAATATGAAGGCATCTATAACCTGGAGAGGCGATGCTGAATTAATACTTGCCGGTGCTCAACAGCCCATGTGGGATAGGCAGATTGGCGAAGGCTGGTTGTATTTCACCTCGCTGAATACCATCGTCGAAGATTTAGGCGGCGGCTGGTACCGGAATACCCAGGTCGCAATCGGCTACAAATGCGAGGAGTTAATAGTGAAGTGGACATTCGCCTGCACCGGCGAGGCGGATGTGGAAGCCTACGCTACGATTGAGTGGCTAGAGCCGAATTACCTTGTGTGCTACGTCGACGATAGCGAGGCAGTTTACATAGACCAGCGATGGAACGCACCGCTTATAGTGGACATCACCTCGCCGCTAACCGGCTTCGAAATCTGCGCTGGTTGCCCGCCAAAGAACGAGTTCCCCATCACGGTAGTCGTAACCAACAACACCTGCGAAACGGTTACCAACATCACGGTACAGATGCAGGGCAACGACACCTCCTCGTTCCAAATAGTAGGAGCTTCTTCTCAGACTATAGATTCACTGACGCATGGCAACACCACAACCGTGACCTTCACGGGAAGGTGCACGGCTCCGGGCGAGGTAATGCTCACCGCCAGCGCCGAGGGACAGGGTGCTTCGCAAACATACACT
>VGNW01000189.1 GCA_016865955.1 Chloroflexota bacterium
CCTTAACTACGGCAATTGCCAGGTCGTCCCCACGCATGTGGGCAAAGAAACCGGGGTTCTTCTGACTTGCCCTTCCGAATGGACTCCGCGCAAAATCAACCATGACTACTTCTCTCGGTATTTTTGTGGTTTTAGCTGTTCCTTTTCTGGGCATTTAAATCTCCTCCTGATAGTAAATTGGTATTACCAGCTTCTGGGCAATCCGAGTCCCAGTGTGCAAACAAGATTTCTCATTATCTCAGAAGTGCCTCCGCCCATGTTGAGGCTGACGCACTGCTGATATTCCTTCTCATATTTGCCCTGCAGGGGCGCCCATCTCGATTCCCCCACCTGGCCGTACATCCCGATTATCTGGCAGCCGGTGTAGAAAAAGCGTTGATTAAGCTCCGTGGCGAGAACTTTTGCCGCTGCTGCCATGTGCCCTGAAGCTACCAGACCGCCTTTATGCTGATTCCAGACCACAGAGTAAGCAAAAGAGCGTCCTGCCTCTATCTCTATCGCCAGTTGAGCCAGCCTGTGCCGTACGATGGGGTCTTCAGTGATGACTCTACCACCTATCTTTGTCTCCTTGCACAGTTCAATCAGTTCGTCCAGTTCCCGTTTAAGGAAGGAGAATAGCATAATCATGGAGCGCTCGAAATTCGATGTCATCTGAGAAGCCAGCCAGCCCTGGTTTTCCTCGCCGACCAGGTTCCCGGCAGGGATGCGGACATCATCTAAAAAGACCTCGTTGAACAGATGGGAGCCTTCCAGGCTGAGGATGGGGCGTATGGTGATGCCCGGCGTTTTCATATCCACCAGGAAGAAAGAGATTCCTCTGCCTCTTTTTTCCTCGGGATTCGTTCTGGCGAGCAGAAACCCCCAGTCTGCGCGGTGAGCGCCGCTGGTCCAGATTTTCTGTCCGTTGACAACATAGTGGTCTCCCTGTTTCACGGCGCGTGTTGTAAGGGATGCCAGGTCTGAGCCGGCACCGGGCTCGCTCCACAACTGAGTCCAGAATCGCTCTGCACGGGCGATATAGGGCAGATGTTCCTTCTTTTGCTCATCGCTGGCGCTGACCAGCAAAGTGGGTGCCAGCATTTGCACTCCCCACGGGTCAACGCCCGCTCCTCTGTGATACCCCTGCACCTCGCTGAAGATGAACTGCTCTATAAGCGGGGCGTCCAGGCCGCCGTATTCTCTGGGCCAGGGGCGAGAGAGCCAGCCTTTTGCTGCCAGCTTCTTTGCCATCTTCTTATGAAACTGCCAGCAGGCATCCAGGCCGAACATAGCCTCCATTGAGGTGCCCCACTCAGGCGGGGCGTTCTTCATCTCTTCGCGGAAAAAATCGTCGAACTCTTTTCTCAGGGCTTCTTCTTCCGGTGTGAATCGGAAATCCATCACAGCTCCCTTCTCAGAGGTAAAGTAGTTCCTTCTGATGTTTCAATTGAGATTTTTCTAGCTTTTTTTGCCCAGAGTCTTGCCCATCCGCTCGTAAATAGCTGTAGCCTCTGCCATAGTCCTTTCAACAAGCTCTTTAACCGTCGGTATATCGTGCACCAGTCCCACAATCTGACCGCAAGCTAGCAACGCTCCTTCCACATCCCCTTCCTCCATCGCCTTCTGACTCTTCTGCCCTGCGACCATCGATATTATCTCTTCGGCGGGAGCACCCTTTTGCTCCATTTCGTCAACCTTCATCATCAGCTCGTTGCGCATCACCCTGATCGGATCGGTGAGGGTGCGCAGTACCATCATTGTATCGGTAGACTGTGTGTTTATGAGGCGCTCTTTGTAATTCTTGTGGATGGGACATTCTTTGGTAGCCATGAACCTTGTTCCCATTAAGACGCCTTCAGCGCCCAGAGCCATGACCGCAACGAATCCGCGGGCATCGGCAATGCCTCCGCCAGCCACTACAGGGACTTTCACTGCGTCCACGACCTGGGGGATAAGGACAAGGCTGCTTAATTGCTCTTTACTCGGGTGCCCTCCGCACTCGTAGCCCACGACTTCAACGATATCAGCGCCCACACGCTCGGCTGTTTTGGCATCCCGCAGTCTGGCGCATTTGTGCATCAATGTGGCGTTTCCTTTTTTGATGCGGTCGACGAGATGCTCGGGGCTGCGGCCTGACGTTTCGATAACCCGTATGCCCTCTTCGAGAGCGAGGTCGATATATTCCTCAACTGGTAGCGGGCTTACCATAGGGAACAGGTTGATATTTATGCCGAATGGTTTGTCGGTCAGCTTCTTGGTTTTTCTGATTTGCTCTCGAAGTGCTGGAACCGTTTTCGACATTACTGAAGAAAGACAGGCGAAGGCGCCGGCATTGACAGCCGCCGCCACAAACTCCGGTGTGGACTGATAGCCCATTGTCCCCATAATCAGGGGATATTTCGAACCTAATATCTTGGTGACTCTTGTTTTTAAACTGTGAGCCACTTTGGTCTTCCTTCCCAGGGAAACAGGGTGCTGGCCGCTACCTGCCTTTGAACACTGCCGGACGCTTCTCCAGGAATGCAGCTGCGGCCTCTTTAAAGTCCTCAGTATTTAGAAGTTTATCCTGAATAGCAACCTCGAGCTTTAATTGTTCTATAACGTCGTTTTCTGACATTGATTTATATAGGGCTTCCTTGTGTGCAGCCACGGCTAAAGGCGGATTTTTAGCTATTTTTTCTGCCAGCTCTGTTGCTGCGGTCATCAACTGGTCGTGAGGCACAACCTTGTTCGCCACGCCTATCCGTTCAGCCTCGGCAGCGTCTATCATATCTCCGGTCAGCATCATTTCTAATGCCTTGGAGAAGCCCACAACGCGAGGCAATGTGAAGGAGACTCCCGTATCAGGCCCAACCCCTCGTTTGACGAATACAGCGCTAAACCTTGCTCGATCTGAGGCAATCCTCATGTCACAGGCGAGTGCCAGTGCAAATCCGAGGCCAACCGCCGGGCCATTTATTGCGGCAATCACGGCCTTGGGCACGCTCCGCATCATGACAATGGCGCCCAGTACTGTTCCTTTCCCCCAGGGGACCTCCCCTTCTTGCTCCTGCACTCGCGAAGAAGCTACCCCTTTTTCCAGCTCTGCATCTTTAACGAGGGGGTCTTTGGCGGCGAACATGTTAAGGTCCACGCCGGTGCAGAAATATTTGCCTGCCCCTGTCAGAATAATGGCCCTGATGTTATTGTCAGGTCCGAGGTTGTCCCTGAATACGTGGTCTATCTCTTCCATCACGAGGAAGTCGAAAGCATTGCCAACGTCAGGACGGTTCAGGGTTACTATGGCGATATGATTCTTCTTATCCTTCTCACAGATAAGGCGCTTGTATTCCATTTGGCACTACCTCTTTCAGGTTTTACTGAGCAGTCTGCAACTGGATTTTGTGGTGTTTAGATATATGCTCCATGCTGCCAATGTTCTGTTGCAGAACATTGGCAGCATTATGTGGCGCGAACTTAAACCACTATAATTTCATTTGCTGGATTGAGCCTTTTCCCCTGCTTTATATCGCCATTGAAGGTAGGGAAAGGTCTCCGAGTTCCTTAATTCTCTGGGCTATCTCCTGCGGCGTCCACTTTCTGCCTATGTCGATGACCTTGGCAAGCTGCGGAGGCAGCCACGATTCCAGTTTGCCGCCCCGGATGGACAGCCAGCGCCCGTTTATGTTCTGAGCAGCATCGCTGGCCAGAAATACCACTAACGGCGACACGTTCTCAGGAGCCATATCATCGAACGCTCCCTCTTTCTTCTCGAACATGCCGCCCAAGCCTGCGGTCTGGGTCGTCATTCTGGTTCGAGCCATGGGGACGATGGCGTTGGCGGTTACGCCGTATTTCTCCATCTCCCTGCCCCAGACCATGGTCAGAGCGCCGATTCCCAGCTTGGCTGAGGCATAGTTGGGCTGCCCGATGTTGCCCAGCAGTCCGGCGTGCGACATGGTGCTTATTATGCGCCCGTTTATCGGGTTGCCTGCCTTGTGCTGCTCCCTCCAGTAGGCGCAGGCGTGTCTGCCGCAGTAGAAGGTGCCTGTAAGATGGACTTCGATTACCGCATCCCACTCCTCTTTGGTCATATTGAAGGTCATCTTGTCTCTGAGAAATCCGGCATTGTTAACCATGATGTCGAGCCTGCCGAACTTGCTGACAGCCATGTCCACCATTTTCTTGGCGGCATTGAAATCGGTTACGCTTTCGAAGTTGGCTACCGCATCTCCGCCCATAGCCTTTATTTCCTTGACTACGTCATCTGCGGGTCCTTTAGCCTGGCCGGTACCGTCCCATTCACCCCCAAGGTCGTTTACTACAATCTTAGCCCCTTCCGCAGCCATCGCCAGTGCATGGCTTCTGCCGAGGCCTCTTCCCGAGCCTGTGATTATTGCAACCTTGCCTTCCAGCATTCTCTTGCCCTTTGCCATATTTGTTCAAACCTCCTTTTTTGTTATCGAGACGCTGTTTAGCTTGATGGCGTGATGCCGTTTGTGTAGCCGTTCAAGCGTAAAAAAGCCTGTTCTTTACCTGCGGGCTGTTTAAAGAACAGGCTCTCTACACTTTCCTGCTAGTTCCGGTAATTCATATGCATAGCCTGGCATTACGCCTACCATTTTATACAGTTACCGAAAAGTGTCAAGGTGAGTTTGACAATACGTTAACATAAATTAAAACGGAGACTCGCATACATATTCATCCCCGCCTATAAGCTGCTCTTTTTCCAGCTCGCAAATCTCATTGTCGGACATGCCGAGAACGCTTTTAAAT
>VGNW01000190.1 GCA_016865955.1 Chloroflexota bacterium
TATGGTTAACAACTCGCCGATTTTGCCGACAATATGTTCACTGAAGTTCAGTTTGTCGGCTCAAATTGCCCCAATTCGCCTTTGAGACCGCCCTACCAGCGAGTTCTTAAAACGGCTTAAACTTAGGGGGTTAAGCAGCTATGCTTCGAATTACTGATGACGTTCTTAAAGAGTTCCCTCTGCCGATTGGTTACGAATACCGGCTTCTTTTGGGGCAAACACTCGCAGCGGACAAGTGTTTGCATCTTCATCGCGTTTTCGATTTTACTATTCGTTACTGCACTTTGATAGCAGTGAACGAATATTTATCGCTACCTCGCCCACTGTCCGTAGACTCAGACCTAGTTAGCGAGACTGACGAGTTAGTACTGGGTGGCATGAGAGATCCTACGCTAAGCTATTGTGGGAATGTCCTAAAGCAGGTCAGTCGAGCACTTTTGCCTCACCGCGATCGCCTATTAATTCCAGTTCTATATGATCTATTTAATATATCCGATATTACAACCATTTCCTTCATTAACGACCTGTTTGGCTTAGCGCGGGATAGTGAGGATATATTTGTGTTATCAAATCCAGAAAGAGTTCAGTCCTTAGCTGCCGAGTTCAATGATGGCGTTGTTCGACTATTGTCACGACTTTCGTTCTTGAAAGACTATCCGCTTGCTCAAGTCGTTATGTGCACATCTCAGACAGATGGGAAATTTACTTGTGTATTGAGAATATTGAAGGGCGATGAGTACGTCGATTTCTCCGAAATTGATTTGGTAAACCTGCCTACCGTTCCACAGAATTCATCCCGAGTTGTGCTGTGGAACGGAAGTCAAAAGCAGCCGCGGCTACTCAGCCTTCATCCCTTTGCCATATTTCGTCCCTGTTCAAGATGTAAGGAAGAGCGATATGACAGTGTTGAAGAACTTTTCCTATATCGCCGAGTTGATGACCAACGGATAACCTACATCGGGCTTCGAGAATCAAAAGCAGGTGGCAGAGCACATGAGCAGCAGATGAATGACGGGCTGTTCCAAGATCTTGCCCAACTGGTTGACAAATTGATGGAAGAAAGGGGCCTGCCGACAGAATGGCGTCAAGTAGCGGAACTTGCAAAGGCGCGTACAATAGATCAGCTATACCGTTACAAGAAAGGCAAATATGATCAACGCCTATATGTAGAGCGGGATACTGTTGAAGCTAAATTTCAGACCTTTCGAAGTGGAGCTACCAATGGGTTCTTAATAGTTGGGGATTCAGGTACTGGGAAAAGCAATCTATTATGCCATTGGGCTGAACAAGAGTTGGCACGTGGCAATATAGTTCTTCTATATGATTGTGCTTCTGAGTTCCCATCTATTAAAGATGGTCAGGCTAACGTCGGCCGTGTGATTGCGCGGCAACTGGGTTCAGATGCCAGTTTTGCAGAGATTGTGCAAAAGCTTAATAGAAGTCGGCCAGCGAACTCTTTGTTTCTTATTTTCTTCGATGCGATCAACGAACATAATAGTCCAGAGTCATTACTGAAGGGAATATACGAAGATCTGCTTGCAACGGTTGTTGGGTATGGATGGCTAAAAGTTATCTTAGCTTGCCGAACAGAGGCTTGGAAAAGTCTAGAAGGGCGATTTGAGGGTGGTAGTCGTTTCTACGCGCCAGAAGGGGAAATCGGCATCTTGGTGACTAGGTTTACACCATCAGAATTGCAGCTTGCGTATAATCGTTATGCCGATAGATACAATATTGAATCTTCATTCGACGACCTTTCTGAGCAAGTGCGCAAGGCGATTTGTGATCCTCTGATGCTTAGGCTGGTTGCTGAAGGCTTTGCAAACCACAAAGTGCCTGCGTTATTAGTGCGTCGTAACATCTTTGAGAGGTATCTAGCTGAAAAGCTTGGTAGTCCAGCCCTATTGTCTGCTAATCCGGTTGCTGCAGAGGTAGCAAGGCGTAAGAAGTCATTGATTGCTGAATTTGTTAAGAGGATGTATAATGCACACAAAGCAGAGGTTGCATTTGAATCACTCATTGAGGACGGTTCAATAGCAAGCCTAATTGACCTACAGACTCCTGGTATTTCGCCTTATACGAAGTTGCTTGAAGCCAATGTCATCAGCGAAAAATCTGAGGGAACGAGCATATTCAACCAAATTACCAAAGTCACATTTTCGTATGAACGGCTTCTTGAGTATCTACTGGCGAACTATCTAGACGATAAAATCTGCTACAGCGATGAGACTAGGGTGGTACAACTGCTTGATGAAGCAATACAATATCAGTTCGCATCTCTGTGGGGAGCAATAAAAATTGGGCTGATCATGTTTTTAGATAGCAATTCTGTTTATGCCTGGACACTCATTAGGAAGTTAGCTGAGCACGAAAGATTTGAAATTCGAGCGATGGCTGTAGAGGTTCTTTCTACATATGGACAAGAAAATAGGGATAATGCTCAAGATTTCTGCTCTGATCTTTTGGGTCAACAGTCCGAACCAGGAGGGTTGACAGCAATATTTGTTGGTAATGCGTTAGGATTACTTACTACCCTGCATGAGGCATGCTGTCACGACAATATGGTTGTGTGCTCAACGGCTATACAAACGGTGTATCAATTCTGGCAAAGAGATACGGATGCTGGCAACCAACTTCTTAAGCGTATCACAAACGCTGCTGTAGGAGAGGTGCAAGCTGGGATTCCTCAACGAATACTGGAAACTATAGGACGAAAGGTTGGCATCCATCGCGAGTTGGTTACGATGAAGGCTCTTAGAGCATTCCAAGACCTAAGTTTTCTCATCTCGCCGCATCTGTTGACTGAACCAAAGACATGCATTCCAGTTGTGGAGATGTGGTTAGGTATCTTTGAAAGCTTGCCTGCACCATTGCGAGGGGGGCCAATAGGGGAACTTGCTTCCAAAGTGGTTAAACGAATTGGGGCAGAAAGAATAAAGAGAGCCTATAGGGAAGGCGAAGGGATTATCTTGCATGATACGCTTGAACCCTTCTTTAAGTTGGAACTGAACCACCCCCTGCGGCGTATGTTTGCTGAGTGTCTGGAGTATGCAAATCCCACTCATTGTGACAACATGAACCTTTGGGAAGATAAACTAGTGGCGGCATCACAGGTAGCTATGGCACCATTTACTTTGTTGCAGGCTCTTGTTTTGCTCGCGTGGAGTAGATCCTGTGCTCAACGTGTGTTCGAAATATGCATGCGCATGTATACGGATGGAGATGTGGTGTCTAAGTACAACGCGCAAGAGACACTGTCAATGATGTTGCTTAGCCAGCCAGAGGCACCACAAGAGTGGTATAAGTTCTATGAGCGTATGAATCTGGAGATGTTAACGCAGAATTTAATCGTCAAGTTTGAGCAAAGAACATATGTAACAACTAGTCTATCATTAGTTGTTTTCTTTGAATGGAGACACCATGGGACTTCTGCCAAGCTGACTTCTGTTGATAGGATACTTGCGGCGAACTCTGAAAGCGATGAGACGAAAAGAACCTTGCACATTCTATGTGTTTTGGATGAGGCATACTCGTATGCCACGGCGACTAAGAGGCTAAGCATCTATCCGTTACTGCGCACAATCCAGAAGTGGTTTGATAGTGCAACACAACAGGAGGCTGTGCTTAGTATGATGAGCGAGTTGTTAGCTCGTATCCGTATTGGCTACCCACAGGAAGTTGAGAGTTTCCTTGAAGATGCGCCGATTGTCGTTGTGCAAAAAATCAGAGAACTATTACGCACGCCAGGCCTTTACCAGTCCTACTTCTTCGGTGCACAACTGACAGCTTCCTTTGTATGCCTATTACCCACGTTGCGGCGTGAAATGGTTAGGTTGCTTAGAGAATCGGCTCTGCAAGCGCAAAACTTGGATGACGTACTTGATAGAATAGCCGACTATTTCTTCGATGTTCAGACCATCCAGAATATGTTGTCTGAGATTCGTGACATGTCTTGGTAAAGCTGAACTATGTTTACTTGTTCGTCGGAGGGTTTATGCTATGAATAAAACTCCTAGAAATCTGGTCAGACTAGGCAGGGAAGAAGATATTGACGAAATCGCTACTATTGCCATTCAATGCTTTCCAGGAGATTTTGCTAATGGCACTAGTGGTGAACCTGATATTGCAATTGCCGCTGAGTGGGTCGCTCATCGAATGCGGTTAGGTGATTACGGCAAGTATATAGTGCTCGAAGCAGAAAGATGTGTTCTTGGATACGTGTTCTATTTGCTGGTTGCAGGTGTCGGGGGTGTTTTGCAGCTAGAACAGATTGCCATCGAGCAAGGATACCGCCGGAAAGGTCTAGGAATAAAACTGATCTTAACTAGCGAAAAGATCATGCGTGAGCATCTTTTGAGAAGATTTGGGTGCAAACTACGCAAAGTGTACCTTACTACATCAGCGGAGAACCATGCCGCTCACCGCTTATATGCCAAGGCGCATTACGCGAGATACGCAACGGTGACAAAACTACTTTGGGATGTCGATGAGGAAATATGGGTTAAGGATGTTGCTCAATCATGAATCCCCCAAAAAACAAGATCGGCGTTCTCCATAATCCCACAGCCATAGTTGAATATTTTGAATATGTCCTTGTGAGTCTGGACAAAGCTGCAGCCTTATGGTATACTCCAGACCATGAGTGAGAAAAAGCAACCCCGGCATCCCTATGTGCGGCCCACGACGCCTCAACAACGCCGGTTC
>VGNW01000191.1 GCA_016865955.1 Chloroflexota bacterium
CGCTTGCCAATGCTGTTCTGGGCTGCCTTGATGCGATCGCCGCAAAAAGGATAAAGTGCGCTCTTGTGCTCGGTGGGGAGGACAGGGCTACCGCTCCGGGCACGGAAGGCGACGCTAACTTCGGTGCCGGAGCTGTGGCAATGGTTATCGGCACAACGGGCACTATAGCCGACTTCGAAGGTATGCACACCTACTCGACTCTGTTTCTGGACAGGTGGCGTTCGGTTAAGGACTCCTGGGTATCGAACATGAACGACTATAGATTCGACCGTGAGTACGGTTATCAGAAACATGTGTCTGAGGCATGCAAAGGTCTTCTGGAGAAACTGGGTAAAAAAGCTCAGGACTATACCTGTGCGGTGTTTGCGCAGCCTGACGAGAGAATACCAGGCCTGCCTGCCAAAGACCTGGGCATACAGAAAAGCCAGTTGGCGCCGGCACTGGCATCAACCGTGGGCGATTTAGGTTCGTGCTCAACGTTCATCAGCCTGGCGAATGTACTGGACAAGGCAAAGCCGGATGATACGATATTGCTTGCCTCTTACGGCTCCGGTGCCAGCAATGCCATGAGTCTGGTTGTGCGCAATCCGATAGAGAAAAAGAGAAAGCAGCTTGTCCCTGCGGAGAAATATGTGAATCGCAAGCAGGGTATAACTTACACAAATTACCTGAGGCTGAAGGAGCATTTAAAGCGCGGTCCTTATTAAATAGCCGGGCGAATCATAGACAGAGGAGGAAAAATGGGGACACACAGAGGGAAGATACTGGACATTGACCTGAGCAAGGGGGCTTTCAAGACCACCAAGCTGAATGATGAGGTGCTGCGAAAATTTGTGGGAGGAGCCGGGTTGGCGGCAAAGCTGTTCTTTGACCGTGTCTCTCCGGACATTGATCCTCTGTCTGCGGAGAACGTCCTTTTCCTGGTGGCGGGTCCGCTTTCCGGGACTAGTTTCCCCACATCGTCGCGCCTGCTGGCAGCCTTTAAGTCGCCTCAGACAGGTATCTGGGGTCAGGGTTCTGCCGGTGGAAATTTCGCTGCTGAAATGAAGAGAGCGGGCTACGATGGAATCGCCATCTACGGCGCCTCGAAAAAGCCTGTTTATATACTGATTGACGATGATAAGGTGGAGATAAAAGATGCCGCTGACCTGTGGGGGAAGGACATTTACGAAACGGCTGATATTCTGAAGCAAAGGCACGGAGCCAAGTACGATGTCCTGGAGATAGGGCCCGCAGGTGAGAACCTGGTGAAGTACGCCAACATAATGAATACGAAATGGGGCTCGATAAGCCGCTGCGGCGGAGGTGCGGTAATGGGCTCCAAGAAGCTGAAGGCTATCGTCATCCGTGGTACGGGCAAAGTGACGCCCGCCTCACCGGAAGCATTCGAAAGCGTGCGCAAGAGTGCTTTGGGCAAGGTCAAGGAGAGCGTAGTCACCCAAGCCCTGACCGCCAACGGTACTGCAATGGGATTGGAAGTTAACGCTATTACAGGAGTCCTGCCGGTTAAGAACTTCACAGTCGGTGACGGTATGTGGCTGGCGCCGCTGCTCGGAGGCAGCACGATAACCGCGCAATATCTCACCAAGCCTCACGCGTGTTTTACCTGCCCCATAGCTTGCAAGAGAACAGTCAAGGTGGTTGAGGGACCATACACAACTCAAGAGGGGCCGGGGCCTCAATATGAGACTGTTTGCGCCTTCGGTTCCCTGACAGTGATTGACGACCTGGCAGCCGTAATCAAAATGAGTGAGATGGCAGACCGGTATGGCATGGACAGCATTAGCTGTGGTGCTACTATCGCCTTCGCCATGGAGTGCTTTGAAAAAGGGCTTATTACATCCAAAGACCTCGATGGGGGTCAGTTGAGGTGGGGCAATGCCGGTGACGTTCTAGCGGTAATGGAGAAAATAGCCTACCGCAAAGGCTTCGGCGCTGTTCTGGCGGAGGGCAGCCGCAGTGCCGCAAAGAAGATAGGCAAGAACGCGAAAGATTTCACGGTTGAAGTAAAAGGACTTGAGTTCGCCATGTATGATGTTCGCGGTTCCCACGGTCATGGCCTCGGTTTTATGATGTCGAACCGCGGTGCCTGTCATGTTGCTTCAGAGATAGGCAAGATTGAATCGAGCTGGACCGCCTGGCCGGAAATTGGTATAACAGGAGGCTATGACCCCAAGGCGGACGAGGGTAAAGGCGAGCTCAATTTTATATGCGAAAATGTGGCAATGCTAGCTAACTCGGCGACACTGTGCCAGTTCAGCCTAATGTCATTCAGCATTACCGAGCTGGCTGAGGTACTTAAAGCTGCCACAGGTTTCGATTATAGCCTTGATGAAATCATGCAGTGCGGCGAGCGTATCTGGATGTTTCAGAGGGGTTTGAACAACCTCATGGGCGTTACCGCCGCAGACGACCGAATGCCGAAGCGGCTTTTGGCTCCTCTACCCGATGGCGGCGCCGCAGGCTCGGTGCCTGATGTTAAACTCATGTTGAAGGATTACTATAAAGCAAGGGGTTTGGATGCCAAAGGGCGTCCATTGAAGGAAAGGCTGGTAAGCCTGGGATTATCCGAACTGGCTGCAAAACTATATTGATACCTCTGGTACTATTTGTCCTCCTTAGTGCTGAGTAGCTCTCCCGCAGGGAGAGCTACTCTTATTTATGGATAGGATGGACTGGCATTGAAAAGACAAATGCGTTAATATCAAGGGACGGAGCTGGTATTCATGTTGAGCAATCGAGAGTTGTCCAGGTATGAGAGGCAAATGCTGATTCCCGATTGGGGTAAATCGGGGCAGCGGAAACTCAAAAAAGCCGGGGTGCTTGTCGCCGGAGCAGGAGGACTGGGTTCCGCTATCCTGACTTATCTCGCTGTCGCCGGCATCGGGAATATAAGAATTGTGGATAGCGATAGAGTGGAGCTCGGCAACCTGAACCGACAGGTTTTGCATACGGATAAGGACATAAGTAGATATAAAGTAGATTCGGCTAAGGAGAAGCTCGAGTTGTTGAATCCGGATATAAAAGTGGAGGCGATAAAGGCGAAGATTACCCGGAGCAACATCTTTAAGCTTGTGGGAAATTACCTGATAGTCGATGCCTTAGATAATCTGCCTGCGAGACTGTTGTTGAACAGGGCTGCCATGAAGACAGTATTGCCTCTCTTCCATGGAGCAGTTTACGGTTTTGAGGGCAGAGCAACCACTATAATCCCGGGTAAGACAGCATGCTTGCGATGCCTGTATCAGGACGTCCTGCCGGGTAAGATTCCCGTTGTGGGAGTTACCCCCGCAGTTATCGGTTGCATTCAGGCTACAGAGGTCATTAAATATATCTTGGGCACTGGAAACTTGCTTGAGGATAGACTGTTGGTCTACGATGGTTTAAGCATGAAATTCAGCGAGGTCAAGCTGAAGAAGAACCCCGATTGTCGGGATTGCGGGAATACTGCCGATTTAACAGGAAAAGATTAGCATGGCTGTTAAAGTCAAGGTATCGTCACTGCTGCGAAAATATACCAACTGGCAGGAGTTCGTGGAGGTTGAAGGGCGTACTCCGCTGGAGTGCCTCCACGCTATCGAGAAGCAATTTCCTTCAATCAAGCGGTTATTGTACGATAAGCAGGGCAAACTGCGTCCTCAGTTCTGGTTCTTCGTCAATGGACAGAAGATAAACGCCGGCGAATTGACCAGCCCACTAAAAGACGGGGACGAACTGATGATTCTCCTTGCCATCAGCGGCGGCTGACATCCGGCTCCAAATACTCTCGTGTGAAATTCAGCCCAAGCATCAGGAAGCTCGCTGGGGAAACAGCCTCATTGATTTTATAGTATTACTAAGGCAACCACTTAAGTCTCTCCATGTTCTGCACTCGATAACACCACGGAAAATATCGGGATTTCTCCATTGACGGCACCCTCCAATACGGAGTAAGAATAGTGCATACCGATTTAGCTCATTCCTGAGCGGGTTTGGAGCTAAAGTCTCTGTTCTTCTTTCACAAAAAGCGGACCTCTATAAAGCGGGCTTAAGCGTAATCGATTAGAAACTTTTGGGCTGGCTGGTAATATACAATTTCGCGCTATGTTTCTCTAAACAAGCGTGAGATTGTTATTGCCTCTTTATATTTACAAGGTAATCCCATTTATCTACTTATTATTTGCAATCGATTCCTTTAAGGAGGAGCTATGGGCAGGGATGAAAGATACGATGTGGTTATAGTCGGTGGCGGGCCTAATGGGATGACGACAGCAGCGTACTTGGCTAAGTGTGGCCTGAGTGTCTGCGTGCTGGAGGAACGTGTGGAGTGCGGAGGAGCCTGCGAGACTGTAGAACCTATCCCCGGTGTTCGCATCTACCCTCATGCCATGCTTATGTATGCTGCTCCTGCCCCGGGTTTCGAGCAACTGGAGTTGCACAAATACGGTTTCCGCATGACCTGGAATCCTGTCGATATGATGAAATCGCTGGCTGGGGGCAGTACCACTACCGAAGGTGTGTCGCCCATCACGGAGAAAGATATGACGGGATTTGCCAAGCTGGGCGGTTTGTTCGGGCAGCCGCCCTTCACCAGGGAGCTTATGCGCGCTGCTTTCTGGTGTCCCCCCCACCCTCATGAAATAGAAGTAACTGACGAAAATACCCCGTACATGCAGGTTTATAAGAAATATCAACCGGATGTCTGGACGCCCGAAC
>VGNW01000192.1 GCA_016865955.1 Chloroflexota bacterium
AGGCCGAGGTTCGTACACATAGCGAATCGGTTTGCCACCGTCCTGGTTAACCCGTTCGACAAGTTCTCGCGTGCCGTCGGTGGAGCCGTTGTCGACGACGATGATCTCGTATTGGTCAGTTGGAAACGTCTGCGAGCGCACTGAAGCGATAGCATCGCGCAACAACTCGTGACGATTTAGAGTGGGGATAATGACCGAGAGCTTCACACGATTGTGGTGCATGATTGTAGTGCCTCTTGAACAACTGTCTATAGCCGGCATAGTTCCAGCGCAAGCTCTGCCACCCTTTTCCCGGCATAGCCATCAAAGTGGTAGAACCAGGAAAAAAGGTACTGTTTCTGAGATTCCAGAAGCCGGTCGCATATTTCGACATCATTTGCAAGTATGAGGATAGAATCCGCCAAATCTGCCCCATTAAATGCCGGCAGGGCAGAGCCACTAGAGACAAACTCTTTCCAATCATCAGACTCAGATTGCATCAAGTTAATAACAGGCAAACCCATCATCATGGCTTCAGCTTCAGCGGTTGAATTGTTTCCAATCACGATGTCGACTCTGGTGAATTGTTGGTACAGATCCTCTGTATTCTCAAAGATGTGTAAAGAGTCAATGACGTTAGACCAAATACCTGGGTAGTATCTTGCCTGCTCTCCCGGCTTCAGTCGAATGCCTATCCGTGCACGATCGCCCAATATCCTGGCGGCATCCAGAACATGCTTAAGTAGCTTAAGTCCTGCTGAATCTTGTCCAAAATGTGCCAACCCGCCACTTGCATAAAGAACTTCGATAGGCCTGCCCACAAAGCGACTACGATTCGTAGCTTCGTTCACTCGCAACTGTACAAAGCGGTATAACCGATCAAATCGAGGCCAACCTGTAACCCTGACAATGCTCCGTGGGACTCCGTGCGCAACGAGACGTTCAGCACTCTTGGGACCAGCTACAGCGATAGCCGTCGCTCCATTCAGGCCTATGGGACGCACTTGTGGAAGCCTTCCCTGGTGAGACGCAAACTCCGTGGGTCGCCTGGCTGAATAGAACCTGTGCATCTGAGATTTCAGTCCGCCAGTCTGCATGCGCCTTAGAAAAGAGCACACTCGTCGTACTCCCTTCAGAGAACGCCAAAGCAGTGGTTCACCAGATGACTTGGACTCGACAACGGCGTCTGATGGTGCAAAAGGCATCTCCGCTATCAATATGGACGGCACCCGAAAACGGCGACAAGATCGCAAGAAACCTGCCTCAAACAGCCCATCATCTCCACAGATCAAGAATAGATGGGGGCGAAAACTCAACAGAATCTCTTCGAATTGTTGCTCAATGAGTGAATATGCTCCGATTGCTTCTGCGTAGCTGTCCTTGGTGCGCCAGATGGGAACTCGAGAGCCGGTTGGTCGCGGCATTTCGTAGGCCTGAATACCACACCGTTGTGACTCTGGCAACGCACCGAGCGAATACCACTTCTCAAGAGTGACAGCTCTAACGTCCGTTTGCTGCCCCAAGGTCGCCAATCCGCGCACGACCTCAAGATAGTTATCCACATGAGGTATATTTGCAGGATGTATTAGGACTCGCATTGCACATAGCCACTATATAACACAGCGCCAAACTACTGATCTCATTCTATGTTAAGTGTCTGCGATGTGCTGCTGTCGGATAGCACCTATCTACGGCAGATAACTGTATAAGCTCGCCCCTCGCCATAGGCCTCTGCGTAAGGAAGACTTTCGTGCTCCCTTATGATCTTGAATCCCGCATGTTCGAGCATGTCCTTGACGAATGACTTAGTTAACCGGATGGGATGGCCTACATGTGTAACATTGTGAAGATCCACGGACAGGAAAAATTCTCCATCTGGCTTCAGATAGGAGTAGATGTTGTGGAGTGCTTTCTCCGGCGAGTAGACGTGGTCCAACACATTGATGCATACTACAAAGTCAACATTCTGTCGAAGTCCCCCTATCTGAACTTCTACTGGCTGTGAATAGACGCGTTCGGCGTCTCCTAGGTCGCTCCACGCTAGTTCCGCAAGAAATCGATCCGCTAGGGGTTCCAATGCGAATATTCGCGCACCTACGAAATACTTAGTCTTAAGCTTGCTACCCGCTCCAACGTCCAGAATGGTCTTGCCGACGAAGCTATTAGGCTCGTACCCAAAGAATGAGAACAACCGCTTGGCATTCTCCATGAATTCTGGCTGCTGACGATAATCGCCTGCGTATCCAAGGTGTTCAGAAAGCTCACTGAGCTGTGAACAGTGTTGCCACAAGAGCTTGCGGACCCACCACATCCGCCATCCCTGTAGCCTCCTTAGAGTTGCAATCTGCCACATATGTAGAATAATGTGCAAATCGAGGTGTCGGCGCACCCGTCTCAAAACGAAGCGTCCGAGTTTCTTCACCCATCGGGGTATCGTCCTAACAAGAATGCTCAGTAGCGGCCCTTCTGGTAGTGCTGTCACTTCTCAAATAGCCACCAGTTCAAGTTGTCAAAGATGCGAAACTCCCGCTGCCAGAGGAAACCATAATTTACACATTTCAACAGGGGAAATCGATCCAAATAAAATGCACCAAAGTCTCGCTTGAAGAGCAGGCCCATTTGGCCACGGTAGGGCACCTCTACGGGCGTGTGAGAGAAGTACTCGATACAAAGCACGTACTTTCGGGCCACTCGAACGATTTCGCCCGTAGCGCGACCGAGGTCGTCTGATGCAATATGGATCAGAACGCCAGCCGTAAAGACCAGATCTATTGACGAGTCGGGCAAGGGCAGTTGAAACGCATCACAGTTCCAGGCTTTTTCCAGCTTCATGCGCGTTTGTGATACTAGTTTGTCAAAGGCTTTTGGATTGGGCTCTACAGCATAAAGCTTTACACTACCCTTGAACAGCGCATTAATAAAGAGGAGATTAAGCCCAATGTTGCTGCCTACTTCGAGAACGGATTCGATGTCGAGCCCGCCAAGGATCCGCCGAAATGCCTCTGTACCTGGCTCCATTTTCCAGTCGGCATAGTCATTCCGGTTCACATACTCGTCACCAAACTGGCCAGTCCATGCCTCCAATTGGGGAGCTATTGCTACGCGATTATTCCCTGACTCATCTCTCTGAACCATGTCACCTACTACACACAAGGAGCTAGTCTTCATCAAAATCCTCACCTACCCTAAACTTGGGTTTCCATTTTCCAGTTGCGGGATCCTTTTCGAATAGTTTCTTGTTCATCCAGCGGTCAGTGACTTTCCAGAACTCTGCTATGCTTAGTCCAATGTAATCGCACCACGTCTGAATATAGCGATCTCCGACTTTGCCATCGTATAGTTCCACTAATCTGATCCCTTCCTCGCGCGACATCCGCCCTTCACGAATATCGTAGCATACTTCGTCTGTGGTAGCACCAAATCCAAATTTGTAGTATTTCAGCATTTGGTTGACGATTTTCAAATCGGCGTCTAGGGAGAAGTACGGATTCGTCCTTCCTGTCAAGCTTGGATCGTGCCCCGGCCGCCCCTTGAGGCCATGTGCTACGGCGAATTCGGTGTTTCCTGTGTTGGACCACTCCTTTGCGTAGTGGCCCAGATATATCGCTCTGATATTTTTATCCCTCAATTCATCCACATCAGGGAATTGGTAGAACAACAAGTCTCTCAATTCAACCCCTTCCCCAACCCAGTCACTGGCCTTTCCTCCTGCCACAGTGGGAGCGTTCTTCCAATCCAGTGCATCACCCCCAGGCTGAAGGTGTCCGATGATTCCAAGAGTCTCTGCAGGGTTCTCACCTTGCACAACCAGCGATATTCCAAACTTCCAGGCGACTTGGAACGTACTAGCGTACAGTGGGTATTCGAGGGGTTTAACGAAATTCCCGTACTCGTAAAAGGCCCGTTTGCTAAGTGCTCGCTCTATCTTGGGGTTAGGTCTGAGGGAAATCATGTCAAACCCATGCTGAACCAGGTTCTCCAAGTTGTGGCGTCCTACTTCTGAGATATTGTCGGGAGCGCAGTTCACCAGCAACGCTTTGAGGCCAAGTCGTTCCTTGACATAGAGCGCCTGGAAGTGACTGTCCTTGCCACCACTCACACCAATAGCGCAATCAAAGCCGCTCTTGGAATTTGCCTTTGCCCATTCGGCTATCTCTCGTAGCTCCGCTTCTCTCTCTGCCCAGTTGACCTTCAACCGCTCATCGTAGGCGCGGCATGCCGAACATACGCCTTCTTCATCAAAAACGATTCCAGGTCGAGTGTCAGGTTGTACACATTTCTTGCAGTACTTCATCTCTCCTTCATACCTCCTTGCATAATTAGGTAGATAACCACTGATCGTAGGGTTCCCGCCCCATAGTCAATGACCGCAATCATATCTATCCCCCTGCAAAAAGCTCCAGTCAACTGGCGTCCCTCGTGCAATATCCCGCGCCGCCCGACATCCTAGCACATCTCTCAGATACCTCGGTGGTAAACCATGCCCTGGCCTGATAGAGCGCACATTCTCTTCCGTAAATACGTCCCCTGCCTTCATATCTTTGACCACAAACAACGACCGCCGAAACACGCGGCTCTTGGCCTCTTGCTCGCTCACCCCATAATGCACTTGACCGAGGGCTTTCTCTACAGTGCGTATAGCTTCCACCAAGGTCTTGAACTCATGGGGCTCTAGCGAGAAGGCGCTATCCGGGCCAGGGATGGAGCGCGAGAGA
>VGNW01000193.1 GCA_016865955.1 Chloroflexota bacterium
GCATTTGTGCCCTGTTTGAACTGAATGAGCAAACGGTCGGGCAAGGCGTAATTATTTTGACCGTTATCAGCGGCGACTGAAGCGGAAACCCCCGCTGCGCCGAATAGAAAGGCTAATACAAATATGATGATTGCGACTTTCCTCACGTGCCTCATCTTCATCCTCCTTGCCTTCGGTTAATATGATCAAGATAATGCCTTTATAGACATGTTAGGCTGGCGTTACGGAGGAATGAATCACCCAAAGGTTCAATCGGGCACAGAAAATCGTACTTTTGGGGTGGAGAGAAGGTACTATTCAGGCAAGGAGAGAATAGCTGTTTAACGCGCGGGACAGAAGATAGGGGGATTTTACGAGATGAGTTCCCCTATTTGGCGGTTAGCTTCTTATAGAGTTCTAGATAGGTTTGGGCAGACCGGTCCCAGGAGAAGTTGGCTGACATAGCGTTCTGCATCAGCACCGCCCATGCTTTCTTGTCGCCGAAGGCCGCCAAAGCGCGGTCGACGGTATCCAGAAGCGGCTGTACCTCGTAAGGGCTGAATACAAAGCCGTTCCCTTTACCTGTTTTGGAGTCGAATTCCTCTATGGTGTCTTTAAGCCCTCCGGTAGCCCTGACGACAGGTACAGTGCCGTACTTGAGACTGTAAATCTGGGTCAAGCCGCTTGGCTCATAGCGGGATGGCATAAGGAGCATATCTGCGCCGGCTATAATTTTGTGGGACAGCGCTTCATCAAAGTCGATTCTCACCCCTGTCCTGTCAGAAAATTTTTCGGATACCTTGCTGAAAAATTCCTGGTACTGCTTGTCACCTGTACCGAGGAGGACGAACTGCAAATCGCGTGATAACAATTGCTCCACAGCTTTTTCCAGAAGGTCGAAACCCTTCTGGGGTGTCAGACGCGATACCATTCCTATGACGGGAACGTCCGGGTTCTCCGGCATTTTGAAAATGCGTTGCAACTCAGCTTTGCAGGATTTCTTACCCGCAAGTTTATCCGGGCTGAATTTCCTGGCAATGAATTTATCGGTATCGGGATTCCACACATCGTAGTCTGCGCCGTTGAGAATGCCCACCAGGTTGGGCGTTCTTTCCCGGAAGATTCCGTGCAATCCGAAACCCTGCTCCGCGGTTTTGATTTCCTCTGCGTAGCTTGGGCTCACTGTGGTGATAACATCGGAAAATATCAATCCTCCCTTGAGGAAGTTGATTCTGCTGTAGAACTCAAGCTGAGATGGTGTAAACAGGCTCCAGTCGAGATTTAGAAGATGCCAGTCCAGATGCCAGAAAAGACCCTGGAACCCCAGATTGTGAACCGTGAAAACCGTCTTTGTCGGAGAGAGCTCGGGGTAAAGATGAGGCTGTGCTTTCAGGAACACAACGGAGAGCGCTGATTGCCAGTCGTGAGCCTGGAGTATAGAAGGCGGGTCGAGTTTCAGGACCTCCAGTACGGCGCGGGAGAAAAGCACGAAACGCTCGGCGTTATCCAGGTAATCGCCGTCGGGAGTGCTGTACGGGTATTCGCGGTCGAAGTATCTATCGGCCTTAATGAAATAGACCGGTATGGCGCTGCCCGTTTTCGACTTGAGCAGGGCGGCTTCCTCTCTGCGCGTGGATACCGGTATCGACAATCGAATACCGGTATCCTCCAATTCAAAACCGCCGCGGAGGACGGAACGGTATGCAGGCATAATCAGAGTGACTTTGACACCGAGACGCTCCAGAGCCTGGGGCAGCGAGCCCAGAACATCGCCAAGACCTCCGGTCTTGGCGAACGGTGCAATCTCAGGCGATGCCATGGCGATATGCAAGGGAGGCGCTTCGGGCACAGCCTCTACGACAACCTTCGGTTGGACACGCCGCCTGGGCGCTGTCTTCTCGACAGCTTTCTTGGCTCTGATAGTAGTGACTGGAGGTTTCGGTTTCATTGTCTCACCCCCTTAAATCCACTATACTGTTAAGTATATTAAAGTATAACATACTATATCAAAGTTCCAACCGCCAAGCGTTTGAATGAATAGTTCCAATTTGTTAGAATCTTGCATGAGTAGTGAATCGACGAATGACGCAGGGGACCTTCGGGAGGTCGTGCAATGCCTAGAGTGTTGACGATAATAATGGCTGGCGGAGCGGGCGATAGACTGCAACCCTTGACCAGGGAGCGTGCCAAACCCGCTGTCCCCTTTGGCGGCAAGTTCCGCCTCATAGATTTTACGCTGAGCAACTGCGTTAATTCGGGACTGCGCCAGATTTTCGTTCTTACGCAGTACAGGTCGGAGTCTTTGAACAAGCATATTCAGGACGGCTGGGGCATATCCAGCTCCGGACTGGGCGATTTCATCTACAGCGTGCCTGCTCAGCAGAAAATAGGGGCTGACTGGTATCGGGGCACCGCCGACGCAGTGCGTCAGAACCTGAACCTGATCAAAAGTAGAGATTTCGACTATATCCTCATTCTATCCGGCGACCATGTCTATAAAATGAACTACTCTCAGATGCTGGATTACCATCTAACGAATAAAGCAAGCCTTACCATATCGGCAATCAGGATCAGGAAGGATGAGGCTGCGGGCAGACTCGGCGTACTATCGGTAGACCTCAGCTACAAGCTGATAGGTTTCGAGGAAAAGCCGGCCCATCCCAGGACTATTCCAGCGTCGCCTGATTATACGCTTGCTTCGATGGGCGTTTACCTTTTCAACACGGATACACTGCTGGAGGTTATGAAGATACCCGAGGACGATTTCGGTAAAGGGATAATCCCCAGGATGATTGACAAATATGCGGACGTATTTGTCTATGATTATGAGCGGAAGAACAGAATACAGGACTTCATTATCGAGGTTAGCGAAGGTAGAAGGAGAAAAGTGCTGGTCGACAGGACTCGCGACTCGGCTTACTGGAAGGATGTGGGTACAATCGAGTCGTATTACGACGCAAGTATGGACCTTGTCGGGGTGGACCCGCTGTTCAACTTATACGGAGAGAAGTGGCCTATCAGGACATACCAGAGGCCTCTGCCTCCGACCAAGTGCATTATTGGAGGAAGGACTCCGGAATCCATAATATCCGACGGCTGCATTATCAGCGGCGGAACAGCCTGGGGCTCAATTCTATCTCCGGGCATAATTGTAGAGAGGGATGCTATAGTTGAGAGGTCGATCATATTCGACGATGTAATAATAGAACCTCATGCCAGGATAAGGCGTGCTATTGTCGATAAAGAAACCATAATCAGAGCCGGCGCCACCATCGGTTATGACCTTGAGGCAGACAAACGTAGAGGCTGCACGGTATCGGAAACCGGAATTGTCGTAGTTCCCAAAGGTATGGAAATATCTCACAATTAAATTCAGGGCTGTCTCTGCAGCCTTTCCCCTTTCATCAGATTCCCCAGGAACTGTTCAATCCATCTGAGCTAGTTCAGATGGATTAGTGACACTTATAATAGTGTCATTATGAAGATAGTAACGCCGGTACTTCCTGGGACTTCCCGCTTGAGGAAGACACCTGGGTTATCCAGGGAAGCCATCAAGAGACTAAAATGGTTTGACTATTATAACTCCCACGACCACAATGCCCGTCTTACCTGCCGCTATTTTGGTATCAGTCCACAGACTTTCTATCGCTGGAAACGGCGCTACGACCCCGGGCATCTGGAAAGGCTGGAGAACCATTCTCACCGACCGAAACGTCTGCGTCAGCCCACATGGAGCCCTGAGCTAGCAAGGGACGTACTGAGCCTCAGGGAACAGTACCCCAGGTGGGGTAAAGACAAACTCTCTGAAATGCTCAGGGAACAGGGCCGCCATGTATCTACTTCTATGGTAGGCAGGATCCTCCGCCAACTGAAAGAAAGGGGAGTTTTGCTAGAGCCGTTGCTTAACCTTGTTTCTGCCTCTAAGCGACAAAGGGCCCGTCCCTACGCTCAGAGGAAGCCAAAGGACTACAAGATCAAGCAAGTAGGTGATTTGGTCCAGCTAGATACACTGGATATTCGACCGCTCCCTGGTCTCGTGCTCAAGCACTTTACGGCTCATGATGTCCTCTCCAGATGGAATGTGGTTGGAGTATACCGGCGAGCCACAGCCAATAATGCGGCTTATTTTCTGGATGTGCTCGAGGAGGGAATGCCTTTCCAGGTGAAGGCAATCCAAGTAGATGGGGGTTCTGAATTTGAGGCTATCTTTGAAACGGAATGTCAGAGACGAGGGATAAAACTGTTTGTCCTGCCACCACGCTCTCCCAAGCTGAATGGTGCCGTGGAAAGAGCTCACCGCACCCATACCGAAGAGTTTTACGAGGTCACAGATAGCACCTTCGATATTGCCGAGCTTGCTGCTGAGCTGCTTGAATGGGAGATGATATATAATACCGTAAGACCTCACCAGGCACTGAATTACCTCACCCCTCTGAAGTTTCTGGAACAACAAGAAAATCATCAACACAGAAAGGAGGTCAGGTGTCACTAATCATATGGACGAGCACACGTAGCAAGGTATAGATATCCTCAAGAGCTTTAAACGCCGCCTTCGAGCTGAAGCGCTGATACCCTATGACGCGTCTTACTACCACCCAGTTCTTCTGCTCTACATGGCAACTGTCGTTCTTTTTGTAGGAGCGCGATCTGGTAAAAGTAATGCCTCACCTCCGACAATAGTTGTAGAGACCCTGATTGATG
>VGNW01000194.1 GCA_016865955.1 Chloroflexota bacterium
GGAGTGGAATTCACTCTGCGAAATATTGGGTAATCCGCCTTGGACCGGAGATGAGAAATTCGCTGATGCATATGAGCGCTGGAAAAACCAGGAAGAGTTGGATAGGCTCATCACTGCCTGGACGTTGAATTACACGCACTATGAAGTCACAGATATGCTACAGAAATCGGGTGTCGCTTCTATGCCTTCGTTGAGCAACGAGGAGATTATCAATGACCCTCATTTCAAACATCGGGGAGTGACTACCACTGTGGAACACCCTGTCATGGGCAATGTAGCAGTCTTCGGAGTGCCCTGGCGCTTCTCCAAAACCCCTGTTAAAGTGGTAAAATCCGCTCCAATAATGGGCGAGAGCAACGATTATGTCTTCCGTGAACTCCTGGGGTTATCAAAAGACGAGATTAGTCGATTGGTAAACGAGGGTGTTATCCACTAGTCTGCGGGCGGTCTCTTTGTTGTTATCGTAGTATAAAGTGCGTGCAGGCAGAAAGTCGTCTTTTTAAAGCTGGAGCGGGAGACGGGACTCGAACCCGCGACAACCTGCTTGGAAGGCAGGAACTCTACCACCTGAGTTACTCCCGCATATACGAAGCTATTTTAGCCCAGAGACAGCTCGCTTGTCAAAAACAGCGGCGCTGTGAAGTTCACTTGTCAGCTTTGGAATAATAGAGTACTGTCTCGCGCAGCCCTCTATCGAAGGCGATAGCGGGCTTCCAACCCGGGTCGCGCTTCAGCTTAGTGCTGTCTATCGCATAGCGCCTGTCGTGCCCGGGACGGTCTTTCACAGAGGTGAGCAGGGATTCGGGTTTGCCAAGTATCTTCAATATCTTCTTGGCGAGGTCTATATTGGCACGTTCGTTGTCAGCACCGATGTTGTAGATTTCGCCAGGCTCGCCTTTGTGCATGATTACGTCTATAGCTTGGCAGTGGTCGAGAACATGAATCCAGTCCCGCACATACAAACCGTCGCCGTAGATGGGCACAGGCTTGTCATGAATAGCATTTAAAATAACAGTCGGAATGAACTTCTCAGGGTGCTGTTTGGGACCGTAGTTGTTGCTGCAGCGTGAGATTACTACAGGCAAGCCGTAGGTGTGATGATAGGCTCTCACCAGCAAATCAGCGGCGGTCTTGCTGGCTGAATAGGGAGAGTTGGGACGGAGAGGGGAGTTCTCGGTGAACCTCTTTTTCGTACCCAATCTGAGCGCTCCGTAAACTTCGTCTGTGGAAATCTGGTAGAAAAGCCTGATCTTATGTCGTAGCGCCGCATCCAGCAGGATTTGAGTTCCCAGGACATTGGTAGTAATGAAAACTTGTGGCTCAAGTATGCTTCTGTCCACATGTGACTCTGCGGCGAAATTTATCACTGTATCTACGCCACGCATTAGCTTATCTACCAGCTTACCGTCTTCGATTCTCCCCCGGACAAACTTATGTCTGCGGTTGTTCTTCACTTCTCTGAGATTCTCTAGACTTCCAGCATAAGTTAGGGCATCCAGATTAACGACCTCGTAATCGCGATACTTATCGAGTATGTACGGCACAAAGTTTGAGCCGATGAAGCCGGCGCCGCCGGTCACAAGCAGTCTCACTATCTTGCCCTCTGCTTTCTCAGAGATAGATATTCTTTAAGCGCTTCTCGCCAGTCTGGCATATCTCTCCCCAGAACCTGCGGAAGCGGGAACGGGTCGAGAACGCTGTTCTTGGGCCTTGTGGCCGGTCTGGGAAATTTCTCCGAGGTTACAGGCAGTACCTCTATCGCCCTGCCCGACAGACGGAGGATTTCTTTGGCGAATTCGAACCAGCTTGTAGCTCCTGAGTTGGTAATATGATAAATCCCGTAGCGTCCCGTCTTGAGCAGCGAGACAGTTGCCTCAGCAAGATGCTGAGTCCATGTGGGGCTGCCTTTCTGGTCGGTAACCACGGATAGCTGCTTCTGTTTCTGACCCAATTCCAGCATGTTCTCGATGAAGTTCTTGCCATGAAGCCCGAATAGCCAGCTCGTACGTATTATATAGAACTTGTCGAGCAGCCAGAGTATGTATTTCTCTCCGAGCAGCTTGGAGCGACCGTAGGTGTTTATGGGATTGGCTTCATCATAGATGGTGTACGGCTCTGCCTTGGCGCCATCGAAAATATAGTCGGTGCTGAAATGAACCAGCGGGATATTATGTTCTTGACATAACATGCACAGGTTCTGTACCCCGAGTGCGTTCACCATGAACGCCTGCTGCTGTTGCTTCTCAGCCTCGTCCACCTTGGTATAAGCGGCGCAATTGATGATAACAGATGGCTTGAAATCATCTACGATGGTTCTGACTGCATCGAGGTCAGCCACGTCGAGCATGCTGTGAGGCGGGGCATGAATTTCATAGCCTTGTTTCAGAAGGCAGGGAACAAGGTCGTGTGCCAGCATACCACCAGCGCCCGTTACCAGCGCCTTCATCCCATCTTCACTCCCCATTTGTACGGTATAGATGGGTCGTCGTAGGGGAGACGGTACTCATCGGGCTTTTCGTAGTTGTAAGTTCTAGTGGGGAAATTAACAATCATAGCCAATTCAGTGCCCACGGCGGTGAAGCCGTGATAGACCCCGTTGGGTATCTTCACCAGGATGGGATTGAGTGTTCCCAGGTAGAATTCGTTCACCTTGCCTTTTGTCGGCGATTTCTTCCGGTTGTCGTAAAGCACCACTTTAGCCAGCCCGCTGACGCCGGTGAAATGGTCTGTCTGGAGTTTGTGATAATGCCAGGCTTTAATCACGCCGGGATAGCAGGTGGTAACGTAAGCCTGTCCGAATTTCTCGAACTCTTCCCAATCTGAGCGGAGCAGTTCCATGAGCCAGCCTCGCTCATCAGGAATGAGGCGGAGCTTTCTTACCTTGACTCCCGAAATCAATTCCATGTTTTACCCCCGGTAGATTTCTCGTCTATGCCCGATGCGCAGGATTATCAGTTTTTCGCCTTCTATGTCAAAGATAACCCTGTAATCTCCAACCCTGAATCTATAGCCTCCCAATGCCGGGTCAACCATTTTCTTGGCGTAATTAAAAGGAGCTTCAGCGTATCTTTCCAATGATTCTCTAATTCTGTCCTTGGTTGCTGGATTCAGTTTCGCCAGGTCCTTTACAGCTCTACTGGTGTAGAGTATTTCATATCTCACTGTCTATCTCTTGAAGAGCTTGTCATGTGAGGTTAGGCGACCTGCTTTATAATCCTCTCTAGCCTCCTTTATGCTTTGCAGGTAATCAGGGTTAACAGCCGCCAAAAGGTTTTCGACAAAGAATTCCCTGTCTTCAGGGCTTAATTCCTTTATAGCAGATATTAGCTCTTCGAGAGATAGCCCTATCTTGATTTCGGTTTTTGACATATTTTTTGTTTTCCCCATACTTCCCCCCGATTTTATCGTCTGCCTCTTTAAAGCTCCAGACTCGAGTCACACCCCACGAATATTTTCACTGTCTTGAACCTTTCGTCAGCTCTCCGCAGTTCAACGCGGGTGCCGATAAGGCTGTCCTCGAGACGTTCCATGCGGTGGATACGACTGTTTTCCAGTATTACGGAATGACCCACTGAGGAGTCTTCCACTATCGTACTAGTGCCGATGCTTGTGAAAGGCCCTATGAATGAATTCTTAATCAGACAGCCTTCGGCAATAGAAACGGGTCCCCTCACGGTGCTGTTCTCGATTCTGGCTCCCTTTTTGACCTCCACCCTGCCCACTATCTTGCTCTTAGAGTCGATATCGCCTTTGACATCGCGCTTGAGCAAGCTGTCCAGAACGACCCGGTTGGCTTCCAGCAGGTCATCCTTCTTGCCTGTATCGAGCCACCAGCCCTTGAGAATATGGCTTCTGACCTTTTTGCCCATGTCCAGCAGCTTCTGAATGGCATCGGTTATCTCCAGTTCTCCGCGCCATGAAGGTTTGATTCCAGCTATTGCCTGATGTATTTGGGGTGTGAACAGATAAATGCCGACCAGCGCCAGATTGGTCTTGGGCTCTTTGGGTTTCTCCACGAGATGAACCACCTCGCCCTTCTTATTCAGTTCAGCTACGCCGAAGAGGCGGGGGTCGAGCACCTCCTTGAGCAGCACCAGAGCCTCGGGCGAGTTGCTCTCGAACTCTTGAACAAAGCTCTTTACGCCGCCCTCGATGAGGTTATCTCCGAGGAACATAAGGAAGGTTGATTTGCCCAGAAAAGGCTGTGCGGTTTTGACGGCATGGGCCAGTCCCAGAGGCTCATCCTGCGATATGTAGGTTATCCGGCAATTCCAGCGCTTGCCGTCTCCCACAGCTTCTTTTATATAAGCGCCTGTCTCCGGGGAAATGATGATACCTATATCTTTTATGCCTGCTTCTTTTACCTGGTCTATCACGTAAAATAAGATGGGCTTGTTGGCAACGGGCAGGAGTTGCTTGGGTATTGTATGTGTAATCGGCTTCAGTCTGGTGCCTTTGCCGCCCGCCAGTATCAGTGCCTTCATTAGAGCTCTCCTCGGAGATGACCTGTATTGAATTGTAATGAGTATACATTACATAAGGGCAGGTAGTAAAGGTTAGCCTGGATATGGGGAAGAAAAGGATAGTCGGATTATAATCGGTGAACTACGCGGGCGCCTCTATTGTCACTGTGGTACCGCTGCCGGGTTTGGACTTCACGGTGAGGCTGCTGCCCAGAAG
>VGNW01000195.1 GCA_016865955.1 Chloroflexota bacterium
CAGTTCCGTTGCAATCGGGGCACCGCCCCCCAGCGAAATTGCCTTTTCGATAACGACGATGTTCTGTGCGCCCTTGAGCGCCTCGTACAGCGCTTCCTTGGGGAACGGTCTATAGGTTATGAGCCGCAGCTCGCCGATCTTCTCTCCCTTCGCTCTAAGCTCATCCACGATGTCCTTTATCGTTCCCGCCATCGAACCCATCGCTATAACGACAGTCGAGGCATCATCAACGTGGTATTTCTCAAATAGACCGCCCGAAGCGCGACCGAATCTGTGTTTGAACTCAGCGGCTATTTCCTCGACTATAGGAATGGAAGCCTCCATGGTGTGCTGAATCATGTAACGGGTTTCCATATACTTGTCCGGTTCGGCATACGCGCCCATAGTGAGCGGTTTCTCGATATCGAGACTGTATATCGGCCGGTACGGAGGCAAGAAGTCGTCAACTTCCTTCTGGCTGGGCAGGTCAACTACTTCAAAGGCATGGGGCAGTACGAAGCCATCGACGCATACCATCACCGGCAGCATAACCCTGTGGTCTTCGCCCATTTTATAAGCCTGTATAATGAGGTCGCAGGCTTCCTGATTGTTTTCAGCGTAGAACTGCAGCCAGCCGCTGTCCCTCATTATCATCGAGTCCTGCTGGTCGGTCCAGATATTCAGCGGCGCCGATACCGAGCGGTTGGCGTTGACCATCACTACAGGGAGCCTCATACCGGCTATATTGAAAACCACCTCGCCCATGAGCAGCAGTCCCTGAGACGAGGTAGCTGTGAAGACGCGAACTCCTGTAGCGCTGGCACCCAGAACCAGAGACGCCGCCGAATGTTCGCCTTCCACATTGATGAACTCTGTGTCCAGTCCGCCATCGGCTACTATCGATGCCAGCTCCTCAACTATCAGCGTCTGCGGGGTTATCGGGTAAGCGGAGATAACCCTGGGACGGCAGAGAGTCACTGTCTCAGCTATGGCGCGGCAGCCCTGTATCATTCTTCCTTTAAGCATCTTCTCCACCCTCCGGTATCATTTCGATGTCATGTACGGGGCAGGCGCTCGCGCAGATGCCGCATCCTTTGCAGAAGTCCTCATTGGCATAATACGTTTTCTGCCCGGTACCGAATACGCATCCCTCAGGACAGCTCAAGGCGCATACATCGCAACCGATGCAGTTCTTCTGCAAAAAGCGCGGCTTGCCTGCCGTACGCCAGGCTCCGGTCTTATTGGCACGGCTTCCTCCGGGCGGAGTGACCGTCCCTAATGTAATCTTCATTTTCCATTCCCCCTGTTCTTGACCTCGTTGTAAGCTTCGCGAAGCGCCTTCAGGTTGCTCTCCGCAGCCTTACCCGAGAAACGCGACCTGATTGCCCTCTCCAGCGCCTCCAGGCTTAATTCGTCAGTGACGGCAACGAAAGCGCCGATCAGGGCGGTGTTCACCCGGTCGGCGCGACCCATAATCTCCTTGGCAATCCTGGAAGCATTTACTGTGATTACTTTAGCCTGCGTCTTCAGATTAAGCTCCGATGGTTTCTTGCTGGTGTTTATCACCGCAAGACCGTCGGGCTTCAGTCCCGCGACCACATCGTATCCCCTCATCAGAGTGGGATCCTGCACCAGCACATAGTCAGGCTTGTAAATCTGGCTGCGCACACGGATTGGCGTATCCCCTATGCGCACGAAGGCATTCATGGGCGCCCCCATGCGCGCCGCTCCGAAGGTAGGAAACGATAAGGCGTATTTCCCGTCCTCGAAGGCTGCATTCGCCAGAATTGTAGCTGTCGTTATCGCGCCCTGTCCTGCTCGTGCGTGAACGCGAATTTCTTTTTTCATGGGTATTGTCTCCAAAATATATTGTGATTACTTCTTTAATCTACACAACTATGTTCACCAGTCTCCCGGGAACATAGATTACATCCTTTATCTTCTTGCCATCGGTATGCGCCCTCACCCGCTCGCTGGCTAAAGCCAGCTCCCGCGCTTCGGATTCGTCTATCGAGGCAGGCGCGGTCACCTTGTCGCGCAGCTTGCCGTTTACCTGAATTACCAGCGTAATCATCTCTTCAACTACCAGATTCTCGTCCCAGGAAGGAAACGGCTGATTGTGAATGCTGTATTTATGTCCGGTACGCTCCCACATCTCCTCAGCCAGATGGGGAACCGAAGGCGCCAGCAGAAGCAGCAGGGTATCTATCGCCTCTTGCCAGGCAGCATTATCCACTTTGCGCCCTTCCTTCAGCTTGACCAGGTAATTGGTGTACTCCATCAGAAATGCCAGCATTGTATTGAAGCGGAACTTCTCGTAGTCCTCGGCGACCTTTTTTATCGTCTTGTGAGTGATGCGGCGCAGTTCGTTCTCAGTCGCTTTGTCAATCGGCGGCAAGTTTTCCGCCTTCTGCTCCTCGAACACCAGATTCCACACCCTGTTGAGCCAGCGCCATATTCCGCTTATGCCGCTGTCGTCCCAGCCACCCCCCATGTCCCACGGACCCACGAACATCAGATAAGCGCGCACCGTATCCGCGCCCAGCCTGGAGACATATTCATCGGGCGTCACCACATTGCCGCGCGATTTGCTCATCTTGGCACCGCCCGAGACCACAGTCCCCTGATTAAACAATCGGGTGAACGGCTCGTCGAACTTCACCAGCCCCAGATCGCGGATAGCTTTGTTAAAGAAGCGGGCATAGAACAGGTGCATGACCGCATGTTCAGCACCACCCGTATACTGGTCTACAGGCATCCAGTAGGCTATCTTCCTGGGGTCGAAAGGCCCCTTGTCATAGTGGGGGCTGGTATAGCGCAGGAAGTACCAGTTGGAGCACATGAAGGTATCCATGGTATCGGTCTCGCGCTGAGCATGCCCCCTGCACTTCGGACAGCTTGTATTGACAAACGACTTGCAGTATTTCAGCGGAGATTCCCCCGTCGGTTTGAACTCAGCATCCTCGGGCAACAAAACAGGCAGGTCTTTCTCGGGCACAGGGACTATGCCGCATCTGGGGCAGTAAACCATGGGGATAGGAGCGCCCCAGTATCTCTGCCGGGAGATAAGCCAGTCCCGCAGACGGTAGCTCATAGTACGCTTGCCCCATCCCTTCGACTCCAGGAAATCGGCAACAGCCTCTTTGCCCTGCTCATTCGGCAGCCCGTTGAACTGCCCCGAATTGACCATTGTGCCCGACTCGGTGTAAGCCTCCCTTAGAGGCTCTCCGGACCAGGCCGGTGAAGCTATAACTAACTTTATCTGCAAACCGTAATCCAGAGCGAATTCGAAGTCCCGCTGGTCGTGAGCGGGAACGCCCATCACTGCGCCGGTGCCGTAGCTGAGCAGCACATAGTCGGCAATCCAGATAGGCACCCTCTCGCCGTTGAGCTTATTGATTGCATAGGCTCCGATGAAGACGCCGGTCTTCCTTTTTTCAGTCGACAGCCTTTCAATCTCGGTCTGTGCTCTGGTGCGCTCGATATAATCCTGCACCTCTTTTTTGTGTTCCGGAGTGGTCAGCCCGGCAACCAGAGGATGTTCCGGCGCAAACACCATGAAGGTGACGCCGAAGATGGTGTCGGGTCGTGTGGTGAATACCCTGATTTCCTCGTCTTTCAATCCCTCGATTCCGAACGATATCTCCACGCCGACGCTCTTGCCCACCCAGTTGCGCTGCATCAGCTTCACACGTTCCGGCCATTCTATGTCCCTATGCTCCATCAGCTCATCGGCGTATCTGGTTATCCTGAAGAACCACTGTTCGAGGTCTTTCCTAGTTACAGGCGTGCCGCAGCGCTCGCAAACCCCTTCGCCTACGACCTGCTCATTGGCAAGGACGGTCTTGCACTGAGGGCACCAATTGGCTGGCGCTTTGCCGCGGTAAGCCAGTCCAGCCTCATACAGCTTGAGGAAGAACCACTGCGTCCACTTGTAGTACTCGGGCTGGCAGGTAATGACCTCACGGCTCCAGTCGTACATTGCGCCTATGCTCTTCAACTGATGGCGCATTTTCTCAATATTGCGCATCGTCCATTTATAGGGGTGGATGCCGTGCTTGATGGCAGCGTTCTCCGCAGGAAGCCCGAAGGCATCGAAACCTATGGGGTGCAGAACGTTATAACCCTGCATTCGCTTGAAGCGGGCATGGACATCCGAGGGCGCCATAGCATACCAGTGTCCGATATGGAGGTCTCCCGAGGTATAGGGGAACATGGTTAGAGCGTACCACTTGGGCCGCTCCGAGTTCTCATGGACTTCATAGAGGCGGTCAGCTTCCCATCTCGCCTGCCACCTCTTCTCAATCTCCTGAGGATTATACTTAGGGACCATCGTTCTTAAATTCTCTATTTTCCGAAGTCAATAATACCACAAAAACCCCTCGTTTACCACAACTTGAGTGAGCACTGTAGAATCCGCTCCCGTAATCTAACACGTCTCATCCTCATCCTTCGACAATTTAAGACAGGCTCCCGACCTCTCCCGTCGAGGGAGAGGAGTTGCCAAGGCTCGAACCCGACACATTGGTAACAGTCCTCCCTCACCTTGAGGGAGGGAATTAGAGGGAGGGGTGTACCACGTCTGTGCACCTTCGCTCAAGCTGATATTTGCATACAGGCTCAGGTATGATATTATAGATAGGTTAAAAATTCGGGAATCGTGCAATGTTTACCGTAGGCGTTCTGACCGTAAGCGATAA
>VGNW01000196.1 GCA_016865955.1 Chloroflexota bacterium
CACTACCTGGTTGATTAGGCCGTATTCCACAGCTTTCTCTGCAGTAATCTGGTTGGCTGTGAGCAGCATTTCCATGGCGCGGCAGTAGGGTATCTGACGAGGCACTCTGACGGTCGTGCCGCCGCCCGGGAAGAGCGCCCAGGTCGGTTCCATGATAGCGAAGATGGCGTTTTCGGAGGCTACTCTGATGTCTGTGCCCAGAAGCATCTCCAGGCCTCCGCCCATGCAGAAGCCATTGACCGCTGCGATGACTGGCTTGTAAAGGTCGAATCCGCGGAGGACAGCGGTAAGCGCCTTGGAAGCCTGCGGGTCTGACTGGAGTTCCCTGAGGTCAGACTGAGTAATCTTGGGCAGGAAGGTCTTGAGGTCGCCTCCCACGGAGAAGGCGGTCTTGCCGGCGCCGGTGACGATGGCGACCCAGATATCCCTGTCGTCTCTGACTCGCACCCAGGCATCGCAGAGCTGGTCCATCATCTCGTCATCCATAGCGTTGAGAGCCTCACGGCGGTTCAAGGTTACAGTGGCGATATGGTCTTTCTTTTCAAAGAGTACTGCTGGCATTTTACTCTCCTTTATTGATTTATTTACGATTGCTTTTTCCCGTTTTCTTTGAAACGGGCTTGAATCTGGGCAGATACCAATCCTGTTCTTCGACTTTCTCAAAGACAAGCTCTACAGGCATGTCTATGTGAATATCCTCGATTTTGCAGCCTGTTATATTGGTGTGCAGGCGGGGGCCTTCGTCCAGTTCCACGATGGCAACGGCGTAAGGGGTCTCCCAGGCAGGATAAAATGCCTGATGAGTTACCTGGTAAGAGAATATTCTGGCTTTGCCGCTGGCTTTAATTCGATGAAAATCAGCGCTCATGCACCTGGGGCAGAGGATGCTGGGTGGGAAACGATAGAAGCCGCAATCAGTGCATTTCTGAAGCAGCAACTCCTGCTTCTGGCAGGCATCCCAGAATGGTTTAGAGTCTTCGCTTGGCACAGGAAGTGGTTTCGGTATTTTAAACTCTTCTGTCATTATCACCTCCTTAAGATAAGAGCGGAACAGCTAAACGTTGGCGGGTACTCATTGACCACACCGCCGAATCCCGTGGCAAGGGCAATCTCGGCGTTTTTAACCTGCCTCTCCCCACATTCACCTCTGAGCTGGCGTACCGCTTCGACGATGTGCCCCATTCCCATGGTATGGCCTTCGGAAAGCAATCCACCGGCAGTGTTACAGGGAAGTTCTGCCCCGAGCTCTACCTTGCCCGCTTCGACAAAAGCTCCGCCCTCTCCAATCTTACAAAAGCCGCTGGACTCCAACTGTACGATAAAAACGATGGTAAAAGCGTCGTAAAGTTGGGCGACATCTATATCCTTGCGTGTCATCCCAGCCATTTTGAAAGCTGTATTGCTGGCTCTGGTCCAGGTCTCCCAATCGGAAATCTTGGGATTGCGCCAGGGGCGCAATAGTGGCGCTCCATGCGCCTGTCCCCAGCCACTGATATAAACAGGGCGCTGTTTCAGGTCTTTAGCTTTTCTTGCCGATGTCACAACTACTGCCCCACCACCATCTGTCCATGGGGAACAATCCAGTGCTCGGAGAGGCTCAGAAATCCAGCGTGAATTCTGATGGTCTTCAAGCGTAATTGGCCTGCCGTACATCTGGGCGTTTGGGTTCATGCAAGCATGTTTCCTGCAGGTAACTGCCACCATTCCCAGTTGCCTGCTGGTGGTACCGAAGTCATGCATGTGCCGGCGAGTAATTTGAGCTAGAAACGGTGTCGCAGCAATCTCCCCATATGGCAGTGTAAATTCAAAGCCGGGTGGTAAACCCATGGGTACATCAATAGGATTGTTCTGCCATCCGTAACAGCAGACCACGTTATGACACATTCCAGCGTTGATAGCCATGGCTGCTATTTGAATGCAGGCAATGGGTGTTGCGCCGCCGACGTCTACAGTGGCATTGAAGTTGGACGTAATTCCTAGAAGGTCTGCCAGTCTTCCTGACCAGCCATGCCGTTCTCCTTGCTGTGATGGTTGCATAACCAGAAGCCCATCAACTTCGTCCTTGGCTAGTCCTGCGTCTTCAATGGCTTTCTTACAAGCTTCCAAACTGAAGCCTATCGTGCTCATGTCAGGGTTTCTTCTGGAGAGTTTGGTCATATGGACCCCCGAGATGGCACACTTATCACTCAAGCTCAACTAATCACCTCCTGTCATGTATTTTAGGAAGTTTTAGCTCTTGGAAGAAAATATCCTTGCAGCATTGTCGCCCAGTATGGCGTTGACTTCGTCTTCAGTGAATGTTATACCATCGGGAGAATTCTGCGGCAGGCCTTTAATCAGGTCTGCATACTCTTTGGTTGACATAAGAGCAGCCACAAAGGGATTATCGGTGCCGAAAAGAACCCGGTCTTTACCCAGACGGTCCAGGGCATTCCTCAAGACGGTGCAGAACTTGCGGAAGTTGAACTTAGCTACGTCCTGCCAGGCGGAGATATCGGTCATTATGTTATATTTCAGACCGGCAAGGTAGAAAAGCTGCTCATGCCAGCCGAAAGCCATGTGGCCGGCTGTAATGGTCAGATTGGGGAAGTCCTGTATCACATCGTCGAGGTAAATGGGGTCGCCGTACTTGCCGCGAAGCGGTGCTGCGCCGAGCTGTCCTGTGTGGCACGTCAGGGGGACTCCCAACTCAGCAACCTTTTCCAGCACATGATATGTCTTGGGGTCGTTGACGAAGAACCCTGTCTGAGGATAAAGGTTCAGCCCCTTGAGACCCCATTCCTTGATTGCGCGTTCGACTATTTTCACAGCATCGGGGCGTCGCGGGTCAACAGTGGCAAGAGCGATTATTTTGTCCGGGTGCTTTCTTTGAAGTTTGGCATACGCCTTGAGCTGCTTTTCAAGGGATGATTTCGGCTCGCCGTACATAAGCCAGTAATCCATGGGCAACAGGACAGTCTTGTCGATGCCATTGGTGACCATATCGTTGATAAGTGCTTCTCCCTCCGGGTCCCACATCGTAGGAATCAGGGTTTGCCTTATTGTGTCCATGGGCATCTCCATGCCCAATGCCTTCATACCATTGAGATACATGCTGGACACCGTCTGCCACCAGCCCTCGGGATACCATTCTTCGGCTACCAGGTGGTAATGGGCATCGATTAGCATTTCCTCCTCCTTTCTCCAGTCAAGCCACTGATTCCAGTGAAAAACAGAGTTATTTCAACCTGTCTGCCGCAAAGAGGCTCTGCCTCCATGAACTCCTCGACTCGCAGGGTTTCACGATACTGTTATATGCCTTGCCTTATCTGGGGAGGCCGAGACCGGCTATAGCAATAATGATGCGTTGAATTTCGTTAGCGCCGCCGCCGACGGCTTGCATGGGTGAGAATCTATATTCCCACTCAAGGTATCCGTCATAAGGGGCATAACGGTTGCCTCGCTGCAATAGCCCGTATAAGCCGAGTACCTGCATGCCCAGATTGCCCAGGCGTTTCTCGAGTTCGCTGGTGAAGACTTTGGAAATAGACGCCTCGGAGTAGGGGACGATGCCCTGTTCCAGGAGCCAGGCGAGGCGATAGCCCAGTAGACGCCCGACATGGAGCTCGATTGCCATCTCGGTAAGCTTTTGCTGAATGAGGGGGTCTTTGCTCAACAGTTTACCGTTGTGCTTTGTCGTTTTGGCGTACTCTACAATCTGATCGAATATCCGTTGGTAGCCTGCTATGGTGGCAGCCATGAAAACCCTTTCGTGGTCGAGAGCCTGGGTAATATAGTACCAGCCCTGATTTAGCTGCCCTACCACGCAGCTCTTGTGCACTCTGGCGTCGTCGAAAAAGACTTCGTACAGTTCATGGTCGAACATGGTGTGCAACTTGCGCGTGGTGATGCCGGGAGTCTTCATGTCGACGATGAAAATGCTGATACCCCTGTGTTTCTTGGGAGCGTTAGGGTCTGTCCTGACTCCAATCCAGCCATAATCTGCCTCGCCGGCGAAGCTGATGAAGGTCTTCTGCCCGTTTATTCTGAAATAGTCTCCATCAGCTGTGGCGCTGGTCTGCAAAGATGCCAGGTCGGAGCCTGCTTGAGGCTCGGTATAAGCAAGGCAAAACACGACCTCACCGCTTAAAATCATGGGCAGGAACTTTTTCTTATGCTCCTCGCTTCCCACATTGATAAGGGTGGGCCCTACCATATTCTGTGCCAGGATGTGAGCGGCTGCAGGCGCCCCGTGGTACAGCATTTCTTCGCCGAAGACTAGCTGGTCCATATGAGGACGGCCGCCCCCGCCGTACTCTTTGGGCCATCCTATACCTATCCAGCCCTTCTTGCCCAGCTTGCGACTGAATTCGCGGCTGAACATTTCATTTGTCGTCCCTGCCCGCCAGTCCGGGCCCAGCTCTTTGTGAAGAAAATCGCGAATCTCCTGTCTGAATGCTTCCTGCTGGGGGGTGAACTTAAAGTCCATAAGAGCTCCCTTCCCTAAGAAAGATTTAAGACCGTTTTATATACCTATACTTTGAGCTACCAATTCCTTCTGGAAATCGGTGTCGCCGAAAGCGAGTTCTCCGGCTTTGGCTCTTCTGTAATAAAGTCCGATATCGTGGTCTCGGGTGGTGCCGATAGCGCCGTGGCACTGCATCGCTCTCTC